>JBJOLA010000168.1:0-2579 GCA_046045815.1 Pseudomonadota bacterium | reverse complement strand
TCACGCCAATCGATCAGCCTTGGCCCGATCTTCATTTCAGGGAACATGCGCTCCACCATCATGCCGCAGTGGCAGTAGAAATTGATGTCGGCCAGCGTGAACATATCGCCCGCGAGCCACGATGTTTTCGCCAGTTGCGCCTCCACCTTGGCAACGGCATATTCGATCTTCGCGGTTGCGTTGGCGAGCAGTTCATCCGAGAAACCTGAGCGGGCGTCGCTCCATTTCTTACGCTGATCGGGGAGGGGGATGCGGGCCATCAGTTCCTCAAATTCACCGCCTTCGATCCCGCGCGCGATGACACCGACCATGCGGTGCCAGCCGTGCATCGAGACGTGGTTTGTGACATGCTCGTCAACGAACTTGTTCCAGTAACGCATCCGCGCTTTGCCTTCAGGGTCTGCCGGGCGCAGCGGCGGCGTATCGACGAAGACGTCTTCCAGATATTCATTGATGACTGTGGTGTGGGTGATGATCACGCCGTCGTGATCGAGCACCGGCACTTGGCCTTCCGGATTGATCGCCACAAACCACGGCTCATGCTGTTCAAATTTGTGGAGATCGACATAGATACTCTCAAACGGCAGCCCCTTTTCCTTCAACGGGATCATGGACTTGAGCGAGTTTGCAAGGGGTTCGGCGTGATAATATTTTAGGGTCATAGCTGTCCTATCTTAAGCTTAGAGTGCCGAGAATGCCGCCGTCCACCGCCCAGGCTTGGCCTGTGACGTGGCTCGCAGCGTCGGACAGCAGGAAGCAGACGGTCTCCGCCACTTCTTCTGCGGTGCCCACGCGGCCTTGGGGAACGCTTTTGCCCATCATCGCCATCGCGGCAGGGATGTCATCGCCGCCAATCGCTTGAAGCAGCGGGGTTTCGATGAGGCCAGGTAAAACACAATTGACGCGGACGCCTACAGGGGCGACTTCCAAGGCCGCCGCCCTTGCAAGCCCCAGAACGCCGTGTTTGGAGGCGACATAGCCCGCATTATTAGCCATCCCGCGCTCGCTCGACAGGCTGCCGGTGACGACAATGCTGCCAGACTGGCGCGCCATCATTGCGGGGAGGACGTGGCGGATCGAGTGAAAGACACTGGTCAGATTGGTCGCGATCAAGCCGTCCCAATTTTCGTCGGTAAAGGCAGGGAAGGGGGCAAACTCGCCGCCAAAGCCCGCGTTGGCGAACAGGCCGTGCACTTCTCCCGAAGCGGCGACTGCTGCATCGAAGGCAGACGCGAGGGCAGCCCGGTCTGCTACATCGGCGGCATAGGCCTTGGCGGTGCTTCCGATTTCGGCGACAGCGGAAGCGAGGTTATCCTTACTGCGGGCAATCAGTGAAACCGTCGCGCCGCGCTTTCCCAGCATAATCGCAGTGGCGCGACCAATACCGGTTGAGGCACCGGTGACGACGATATGTTTGCCGGTGAATGTCATGTCAGGCCAAGTAATTTCGCTGCGTTGTCTTTCATGATCCCCGGCATAACTTCGTCCTTGAAGCCGACAGTCTTCGCCGCCTCTATCCATTTTTGCGGATGGATCAGGGGAAAATCGGACCCGAACAGCATCTTCTTCTTCAGCTGCGTGTTGGCATATTGGATGATTTGCGGCGCGAAATATTTGGGGCTCCAGCCGCTCAGATCGATGAACACATTGTCCTTGTGCAGTGCCATCGAGAGCGACTCATCCACCCACGGCCAGCTGGGGTGGGCGAGGATGATCTTCATATCGGGAAAATCGACCGCTACATCGTCGATCAGCATTGGCTGCCCCCATTTGAGGCGAACGCCTCCGCCACCTCGCATGCCCGTGCCCATGCCCGAATGGCCGGTGTGAAAGATGGCCGGCAGCTTATGCTCGGCGATCACCTCATAGAGCGGATAGCCAACCCGGTCCGCCGGATGAATATCCTGCATGATGCCGTGGAATTTGAAGCCCTTTACACCCTCATTTTCGATCAGATCGCGGGCCTCGCGCGCGCCCATCTTGCCTTTGTGCGGATCAATCGACGCAAAGGGGATGCAGATGTCATCATTCTTCGCCGCCATCCGCGCAATTTCAGTATTGCTGATCCGCTTGGCACCCAGCCCGCTTTCGCAATCGACCGTGAATAAGCAGAAGGCAATCTGCTGCTCGCGGTAAATCTCCATGATCTCCGGCATTTTGGGCCGTTCGCGCGGGGCCTTGAAATAGGCCGACGCGGCGTCGAAATATTTACCCATCACCGGATCTTCGGGATCATGGCACGAGACTTCAGCGTGGACATGGACGTCGATGGCTTTGATTTTTGTCAGGTCGATGGGCATTGGGTGTGTTCCTATTGCCAAATATGTCCGCTCATCCTGAGTAGCGATTGAGCGAATTCGAAAGAGCGTATCGAAGGGCGGTTGGAAAGTCCTTCGATATCGGTTTTCGGCATGCTCAGCCCCTACGCAGGATAAGCGGAAAAGTGTAGGCCAGTTGCCGTGTCAAAGCTGAATAATCACCGTCTTAGTCTCAAGATAAGCCTCTAGCCCAGCGCGGCCTTGCTCACGTCCCATACCCGATTCCTTGTAGCCGCCAAAGGGCAGAGCGGTATCGATCAT
>JBJOLA010000156.1:0-4381 GCA_046045815.1 Pseudomonadota bacterium | reverse complement strand
CCTCGGTGAAATCCACGCTCAGCGCCCAGAGGCGGAGGATATCCGCCCCGCTATCGCGCATCAGGTCGGTCGGCGAGATCGTATTGCCGAGCGATTTGGACATTTTCATGCCCTTTTGATCCATCGTGAAGCCGTGGGTCAGCACCGCCTTATACGGCGCATGGCCGCGCGTGCCGCAGCTTTCAAGCAAGGAGGATTGGAACCAGCCGCGATGCTGATCCGTCCCCTCAAGATACAGGTCCGCCCAAGGGCCTTGCGTGTCCGCAGGCCGGGTGAGATCGGGCCATTTGCCAGATTCCAGCACGAACGCATGCGTGCAGCCGCTATCAAACCACACGTCGAGAATATCGACGACGCGCTCATAATCGGCGGCGTTATAGTCGCTGCCGAGATAGTCCCGCGCATTCTCATCGCACCACGCATCCACGCCCTCAGCACGAAGCCCCGCGATGATGCGTTCGTTGACTGCGGGGTCGCACAGATATTGGCCGGACTTGCGGTCGACAAAGAGCGTGATCGGCACCCCCCACGCCCGCTGGCGGCTCAGCACCCAATCGGGGCGGCCTTCGACCATTGATCGGATGCGGTTCTGGCCCTTTTCGGGGACCCATCTAGTGTCTTGGATCGCAGCGAGGGCTTTGTCGCGAAGGCCACCCTCGCCCCCCATCGCCACAAACCATTGCGGGGTGCAGCGGTAAATCACTTTGGCCTTGCTCCGCCACGAATGCGGATAACTATGCTTGTAATCCGCACTCGCCGCGAGCAGCCCGCCAGCGTCGCGCAAGTCCGAACAGATCGGCCCATCGGGCGCGTTAAACTTGGGGTTGATGACCGAGCCTTGCCCGCCAAGCCACGCCCAATCTTCGCGATATTTTCCATCCCCTTGCACCGCGAACACCGGTTCAATCCCGTACGCTTTGCAAAGGTCGAAGTCATCCTCACCGTGGTCGGGCGCCATATGGACAAGACCTGTGCCGGTTTCCGTGGTGACGAAATCGCCGGGGAGGAACGGGCGGGGCTTGGCAAAGAAGCCGCCCAGATGGTGCATCGGGTGGCGGGCAATGGTTCCTGCGAGGTCGGAGCCTTTGCCGCGCCACAAGATGCGCTCATCAACCAAACTTTCACTGCCACGCTTCCACCAGAATTCTCCGAGAAGAGGTGTCGCGATAAGAAGCTTCATGTCGTGGTAAGTGTCGCGTCCTTGCCTGACAGAAAAAAGAGAATACTCAACATCCGGCCCATAAGCGATTGCCTGATTAACCGGAATCGTCCAAGGCGTCGTCGTCCAGATCACCGCATACGCGCCAACCAGTTCCGCAATCGGCGATTCCACAATCTCAAACGCCACATCAATTTGCGTGCTCGTGATGTCCTCATACTCAACCTCAGCCTCAGCCAAGGCGGTTTTTTCGACCGGAGACCACATCACCGGCTTGGCCCCGCGATAAAGCTGCCCGCTCTCGGCAAACTTCATCAGCTCGGTGACAATCGTCGCTTCCGCCGCGAAATCCATTGTCAGATAAGGATTATCCCAATCACCGCCAATGCCAAGCCGCTTCAGCTGCTCGCGCTGCACGTCGACCCATTTTTGCGCGTAGGCGCGGCATTCGGCCCTAAACTCTTTGACCGGCACTTCATCTTTGTTCAGCTTTTTCTTCCGGTATTCCTCTTCAACCTTCCACTCGATGGGCAGGCCGTGGCAATCCCAGCCCGGCACATAGGGCGCATCTTTGCCCAGCAGGGTCTGCGTGCGGACGACCATATCCTTAAGGATGTGATTCAGCGCATGGCCGATATGCATGTCACCATTGGCATAAGGCGGGCCATCATGAAGGACGAACTTCTCGCGGCCCTTCCGCCGGTTGCGCAGCTCGCGGTACTGATCCGCCGCCTGCCAGCGCGCAAGGATGCCCGGCTCCTTCGCGGGGAGGCCAGCCTTCATGGGGAAATCGGTCTTCGGCAGGAAGACGGTGTCTCTATAATCGATGGGATCAGTCATATGACGGAGGCCTTAGGCGAACCCGCCCGCCAAATAAACCCTCCGCGTCTCCGCTGCTTAGCGCCGCACCGCAGGGCCGATCAGCGCGATATCATCCACCCACACAAAGCCAGCATAATCGCGCGGGATTTCGGGGATTTGTTCCAGCTTGGTCAGGCCCGTCAACGGCCCGTTGCCGTGATCCGGCCCGGTGAGGATCACCCGCGTGCCCGCCGCTGCCATCCGCGCCTGAAACCGCTTGGGCCAACCGGCGATCTTCCATTTCTGGTCAATCGGCACCGTGATGGTTTTGCCCGCGCAGCTTGACGGCACAATCCCGACCCAGCCAAGCTTCACATAGTCGTTGAAGCAGGCTCGCCCCTCATCGACCGTAAAAGCCCAAGCCTTGGGTTCGCGTGCTCGGACGACCGCGACGGACGCCGCATCGCCCATCAGGCCGTAACGTTCGTCAATTGGGCGCTTGAGGCCGTCAAACACCGCGAGCGCCTTTGCCCCATCCTCCATGTTCAGGATGAAATGATAACGGGGCAACTGCGTTAGCGCGGTTGCTGCGGGCATGCAGCCCGTTTTGGCGTTCGCATTTATGACCACTGGCCCGCCCGCGTCTATCACCGCCCTGCGCGTGCCCTCCAGCGTTGCACAATCGCCCTTATCTTCGCTGTGGGAACCAATCATCGCCATTGCCCCCGCAGGCTCTGGCGCCATCCAAGATGCATTCATGAGGGAGACGCCGACAAAGCCAATCGCCACCGCCCACCTGATCAGATTACCGATCCGCATCCTGCAATATCCCCCGAGCCATTTCACAATCCTTGGCCATCTGTTCTGTCAAAGCATCAAGGCTGTCAAATATTTCCTCACCGCGCAGGAAGGCATGGAACTCAACTTCGAGCGGCTGATCATAAAGATCTTCGCTAAAATCAAAGAAATAGGGCTCAAGCAATTCTTTGGGCGGATCGAATTGGGGGCGAATGCCGATGTTTGCGGCACCGTTCAACACGCGCCCATCTGCCAGTCTACCGCGCACAGCATAAATGCCGTAACGCGGGCGGAGATAAGACCCGATGGCGATATTCGCCGTGGGAAAACCAATTGTGCGGCCCAGCTTATCCCCGTGCTGGACAATCCCCTCAATCGCGAAGGGCCGGGTCAGCAGCCGCGCTGCGGTGGCGCAGTCACCGGCGATCAATGCTTCACGGATTCGGCTGGAGGAGATTGGCCCCTCACTGTCCGATACCGGGCCGACCGCCTCTGCCGAAAAGCCAAGCTGCGCGCCCAGTTCTGCAAGCACCGCCACGTTGCCGCTCTTCTTGTTTCCAAAGGTGAAATCCTCACCCGTCACCACGCCTGAAAGTCCGGCTAGTTTTTGTTCGGCAAATTCGGTGGCGGTCAGCGCGGCGAGGGCGGTGTTAAAGGGAAACACGATCATCGCGTCCGCCCCGGCCTCTGCAAACAGCCGCTCCCGCTGATCCAGAGTGGTCAGGCGAAACGGCGGCGCGTCTGGCTGAAAGAACCTTACTGGATGGGGGTCAAAGGTCGCGACCAAGGCAGGCACACCGCGCTCCTTGGCCGTCGCAATCGCGCGCCCGACAACGGCTTGATGCCCTAAATGAAACCCATCAAAATTGCCGAGCGCCACCACGCCGCCGCTGACGGAGGCGGGAAGCGGCGCGTTGCCGTCAAGCCGCATCACTATTTGGCGCGCTTCAACGTGACCCAATCAAACGCGGGCACATCATCGTCTGCGGCATTTTGCGTGCGAGACACCTCTCCCCAATCGGGGCCAAACAGGGGCAGCATCGTATCGCCCTCCGGCGCGGCATGGACCTCGGTCAGCTCGATCCGGTCTGCGCGCGGCAGGAACAAGCGGTATATTTCCGCTCCGCCGATCACCCACACATGCGGCGCGTTAGCCGCTGCAAGGGCCGCCTCAACGCTATGGACGGCCTCCGCGCCTTCTTCATTCCAAGCGACATTGTGGGTGATGACGATATGCCGACGCCCGTCGAGCAAGCCCGGCAGGCTCTCAAACGTCTTGCGCCCCATGATCATCGGCGCGCCCATCGTCAGTTGCTTGAAGCGGCGCAGGTCAGCAGGAAGATGCCAGGGAATGCGGCCCGCATCGCCAATCACACCATTGTCCGCCCGGGCGAGAATTAGGGTAATTTCAGGACGGTTCACGTTCTTGTCCACTGCTCAAACGCAGTGGTGGGGTATGACTTCGCAAGCGAACTCATACAGCCACCGGCGCGGCAATATGCGGGGCGGCTTCATAGCCTTGAACCGCGAAATCTTCATATTTGTAGGAATCGATGCCATCCACTCGCCGCTTGATCGTCAGCGTCGGAAGCGGCCCCGGCGCGCGTGTGAGTTGCAGCCGGG
>JBJOLA010000152.1:0-4999 GCA_046045815.1 Pseudomonadota bacterium | reverse complement strand
CAAACAGAAAACCGCCGGTTTTGTCGCGAGTCATCAGGTTTGATCCGATTTCTTTGACCAACGAACGACTGACCTCAGCGATTTTGACTTGCAGGTTGACCTGCAACGGCGTGGCCATCCTCAGGCGGCTGATGACCTTGATCTTGTCGCCAACATAGGCTTGCACCAACTGTTCGGCTTGTGCGCCGTCTTCAGGCGTCGCCACGGTCCCGGTCAACAGCACCATACCGTTCATAGGCGTGGCCGTTACTGAGTCGTTTGGCATTGCCAAACGCAACATCTGATCGATTGACCCGACATTTTGGCCAGCATGGACGTTGGCTGAATAGACCACTGCACCAGACTTTGACGTGGCATAGACAGTCGATTCACCGGCGGCCTTTGCAAACACGTAAATCTGATTCGCCGATCGCACTTGCACGTCAGCCACAGAGTCGTTCGAGACGAACACATCGCTCATCGCGCTGGGCAGGGTGATCAGTTGGCCGCGACCTACGGACAAAGTGATGTCACTGGCCGGACGCTCAACATGCGCGGAACCCATCGGCATGGCGGAGATTGGCTTGGCGCTGGATGCGCGAGCGACCCAGGTCGACTTTGCAGGCTTTGCGTGAGCGGCAGCGGACTTCACCTTCGCATCCAGCGGATTGATCGCGGTTGCGAGAACCGTTGTGGCGAGAGCCAAAGCTATGACGCGTGCCATAGGTGCGCGCGCAAAGAGAATATCGCGGTTCATTTCACTTGCTCCCCACCGAGACGAGCTCGGGACTGTTGCTACTTCCACGGGTAATCCTGACGATAGGTCCGGTTGACTGGCTTGCAGCCGCGCCGCTGTTTCCACCGGCATTGCCACCGCCACTGTTTGAGGCAGGCGTGCTGTAACTTTGACGACCGGCGGCCTCAATTTTTGGGACTGACCGGCGCTGGAAACGTGATACGTCTGCACCGACGACATAGGTCGTGTTCGAATCGGACGGACGCGAAGCGACTTGAAGCATCATCGACTTTTCAGCTTTAGGATCGCCGTCTTTTGGTACTGTCACTTCACCGGCTGCGATGGCACGTTCTAACTCTGCCGCATTGTCTGCGATGGAGCGGAGTGACAACGACAATTGCCCGATCGTTTGAGCGACAGCGATCTTTTCAGCGATGCGCGGCGTTGCTTCGAGCGTGACGTTGGTCGATGCGACGACGGAACGCTTTCCCTCTGCATCCTCAGAAGAGGTGCGCTGGTCGGTCGCGAGTACCCGCATATTGCGAATGATCGTCTCTGAAACCTTGAGTGGTGTTCCTGTGTCTGATCCTGAGGGCGAAACGGCCTGAGTAAGGACCAGATCAACGCGGTCGCCTGGAAAGACGAAGCCTGCGACACCAGATTGTGCCGAAACCGGAACCGTTACAGCGCGCATGCCCGGCCCAAGAGCCGCTGCAAGGAAGCCGCGATCACCGGACTTAACAAGATCACCCTTTGTGATCGGCTGGCCAGCGGTCACCGGCGAACGAACGACAGTGCCCGTCAGGCTGGCCGGTTCGGCTTCGCCCTTTAGATAATAAGCGTTTTCGATCAACTCGGCAGGCCAAGGTTGAAAACGGAAACTATCGGCTTCGATGATCGTGCCAACCGGCAGGGCGCGTGTGGCGACCAGCACCTGTGGGCCTTCCTTTTGCGGCACAATTGCTTGTGCTTGCGGGACGGCCGCTTTGTTGAACATGGACCGAGCCATGAACGCGGTGCCCCCGGCAATGATCAGCGCAATAATCAATAGCGCAACTTTTTTTGCATCCATGATGCTAAACCCCCTGAGTTTCGGGCAGAATTGAACAAGACAGCTTCTTCAACTAAAATGGTTAAGATTTCGTTCGCACATCACCCAAAGGCCTCCGAACGAGATTGCGAGGCCGTAAGGTATCTCTGGTTTTCCGGGTGCTTTCATCCGTTTGTGATGGATGAGGAGCGCCAACGTCAGAAATCCTCCAGCAAGTGACATGATCACGGCAAGTCTGAACATGACGAGTCCGGGCAGCCAGAGTGCGAGTGCGCCAAGCAACTTGACGTCGCCTCCGCCCATCGCGCCGAGACAAAAGAAAAGGGTGCCGACAGCGAAAACGCCCGCCGTGGTTGCTATTTGGATGCCGACGTCGGGCCAGATGGAAATGCCGCTGGCCCACCAATAGAGCGGTGCGAGCATGGCGATGGTCAGATTGAGGCCATTTGCAATGTCGCGCGCACGCCAATCTGTATAGGCGGCTCGCAAGAGTAAAACGGCAAGCACAGCCGCTAAAACATATTCAGAGATTCCATATTCCATAGCATTGTGTCATTAGGATCAAAATCCTTACGAAAAAGTAACCATGACTTATGACATTTGCTGAGCAATATCGTCGCAACTACCCCGAGGGTGCCGCCTTTTCCGAATACATCACGCGAGATGGCTGGCCACTCAGAGTGTTTTCCTGGCCTGCAAGTGGCCACGAACGCGGTTCGATCCTGTTTCAGGGCGGGCGCGGTGACACCATTGAAAAATATCTTGAGACTTTTGCCGATTGGCATCATCAGGATTGGTCTGTCACTTCGTTCGATTGGCGGGGGCAGGGCGGTTCTGGTCGCTTCATCGCCAATCCGCATATCGGACACTGCCCGGACTTTGCGATCTGGATCGAAGATCTCAAGGAATTTTATGCTGACTGGGAAGCAAAGTCATCCGGCCCACACAGCGTGATCGGCCATAGCATGGGTGGGCACCTTGTGCTGAGGGCAATGGCTGAGAAAGCAATTCGCCCCCACGCCGCCGTTCTCATCTCGCCCATGTTGGGTTTTGACACGGGCAAGCTGCCACTTGAATGGGCCAATTGGCTCGTGCAGCAGTTGATCAAGATCGGACTTGGGAAGCGCGTCGCGTGGCGGAGGAATGAGCGGCCCGCGCCACCTTGGGCCAAGCGGCAGAAATTTCTGACGAACGACGTTGCCCGTTACAGCGACGAAATCTGGTGGAAATTGAAAAAGCCGGAGCTTGAACTTGGCCCGCCAAGCTTTCAATGGTTGCAACAGGCCTACAGCTCGATTCTGGCATTGGAAAAGCCGGGCGTCATCGAGTCCATTGATATCCAGATATCGGTCTTCGGCACGAGGGGTTATAAGCTCGTCAGCCCGGAAGCGATTGTCGAATTCACTGAACGTATGCCATTTGCGGACTTGAAAATGTATGACGTTGACGTTGCCCATGAGATCTTGCGTGAACGGGATGATGTGCGAGAAGATGCGCTGTCGTTGATTGACTTTTTCCTTGGAACGCTTTGATTTCGTTATTGTTGGCGCGGGGATAGCGGGGGCGAGCATCGCAGCACAGCTTGCCCCCTATGCATCGGTTTTGTTGCTCGAATCGGAGGCGCATCCTGGTTACCACGCGACGGGGCGGTCCGCAGCTTTCTGGTCGGAAACATATGGCGGACCAGATGTTCAGCCGCTGACGTCGGCATCCTATGATTTTCTCGCCAATCCTCCCGGCGGTTTTAGTGAGGGCAGCCTGCTCTCGGCCCGAGGGGAACTCAATATTGGGCGCGCGGAGGATGCTGCCTTATTGAAACAATTTGAAGAGCGTTTTGCAAAGTCTGGGATTTTGATGGAGCGGCTTGACCGGTCTGCGCTGGTCGAACGATTGCCCGCCCTCAAATCTGATTGGGTGAACGCCGTTTCCGTGCCGAGCTGCGCGGAGATTGACGTCGCGGCGCTCCATGCTGGCTGGCTGGCGCAGGCGAAACGGGCGGGCGCGATGCTGCGATGCAATGCGTCCGTCAAAGAGGCAACGCGCGGCGCGGCAGGGTGGGAAGTGGTGACGTCTGATAGTCGGTTTGGATGTGACATTCTGGTCAACGCTGCGGGCGCGTGGGCCGATCACGTTGCTGCGATGGCCGGTGTACGCGAGATTGGCATCCAACCCTTCCGCCGGACGATTTCCCAACTGAGGCTGGGAGCTGACGTCCCGCGCGACCTGCCATTGATCATTGATATCAATGAGACATTCTATTTCAAATCCGATGGCGCAGGCGGACTTTGGCTCAGCCCACATGATGAGACGCCGTCCGATCCCGTTGATGCCGCGCCCGACGAACTGGACATCGCAATGGCAATCGCGCGGCTGGAACAGGTAGTCGACTGGCCCATACGCGCCGTCACCCACAAATGGGCAGGCCTGCGCAGCTTCGCGCCAGACAGGTTGCCGGTTTATGGGTTTGACGTGGCCCAACCCGACTTTTTCTGGTTCGCCGGTCAAGGCGGCTTCGGCATCCAGACAGCGCCAGCGGCCGCAAAAATTGCGGCAAGCGCCATCCTCGGCAAAGTAGCCGATAACAGCGTCACGCACATTGATCCGGGCCGCTATTCGCCCGCCCGGTTCAAATACTGACTATTTGAGGGTGACGACCTCGGCGCTTGCCGAACTCTGCACATTCTCGATGCACTTCATAGCCGAAGCTTTGGCGGCGTAGCCTTCACTCGACGTTGCAAGAATATTGCCATTGCCGTGGCGTAAACGCCAACGATGCTCGCCCTTTTTATCCTTATAGACTTCGAACTTCATATGCTCGACTCCGCTGTTAAGAGTCGGCACTATGCACGGCTTTTTTGTGCAATCAAGGCCGCATCGCTTGCAAGCGTATCGGCGCGCTCATTGTCTGGGTCACCAGCATGCCCTTTAACCCAGGTCCATTCGATCCGGTGGGGCTTCACCGCTTCCAGAAGCTCTTGCCAAAGCTCAACATTTTTGACGGGCTGCCGAGCGGCGGTGCGCCAATTGTTGCGTTGCCAGCCGTGGATCCACTTGGTGATGCCGTCCTTCACATAAACGCTGTCGGTGACGAGCGTGACCCGGCAGGGGCGGTTTAGCGCTTGAAGCCCGCGAATCGCTGCGAGCAATTCCATGCGGTTGTTCGTTGTCAGCTTCTCGCCACCAGAGATTTCCTTTTCGCGCGCACCCATGCGGATCAGCGCGCCCCAACCGCC
>JBJOLA010000382.1:0-7195 GCA_046045815.1 Pseudomonadota bacterium | reverse complement strand
CTATGAGGATCAGACCGGCCTTGGTTCGGGTCTGTCGCTCAATCAAGGCGACAGATCGAGCGCCTTCGTTGCGGGTTTTGATTCCAGCTACCGTGAAGGCAGCCAAGTCTATTCAGAATATCGTCTGCGGGATTCAACTTCGGTCCAGCAGCTTCGCGTTCAGGACATGCAGCTTGCCTCTGGCGTAAGGCGGTCGTGGCAAGCAGGTGAGGGTTTGCAGCTTTCGTCAAATGTTGAATATCTCAAGGTCTTTTCCGGTGGCTCGCGTGATGCGCTTGGCTTCGGCGCCGGGGCAGACTTTACCGGTCATCGCGATTGGAAAGGGTCCGTCCGCGGCGAATTCCGCCGGATATTCGATGATCCTACCGCGTTTGGTGATCAGACCCAGGATCAATATCTATTTTCCACATCGGTGGCCCATAAGTTGAGCGACAGCTGGACGCTGCTGATGCGCAACTATCTGCTGCTCAACACATATCATGACGATGCAAGTGGCAAACCCACCGGCGACATCATGCAGGACAGGATGCAAATTGGGGCCGCATTCCGACCGGTTGGCGATGATCGGATTATCGGCCTGGTCCGTTATGACCTCAAAGTGTATCGAGATCAGTCGACGGCCGACGGCACCAATTACCGGGCGCATCTGGCCTCGATCAATCTGAACTGGCATCCAACGCGTCGCTTCTGGTTAGATACAAGACTCGCCGGTGAACTGCGGACGGATATTCTGCCCAACAGCCTGACGGGCGGAACCCAAAAAAGCGCTTTCAACGCCGGGCTTATCTCCGGTCGCGCCATATATGACGTCACAGATCATATCGATTTGTCCGTGATGGCGGCCGTCACCCATGCGAATCAGTCCGATGTGACGCAATACGCCGAAGGTCTGGAAGCGGGATATCTAGCCGCCAAAAACGTCTGGATATCCGCTGGCTACAACTGGACCGGCTTCGACAATGCCGATCTGTCAGGCACTGAATATCACAATCGAGGCGCCTACTTGCGGCTTCGGATCAAATTCAATGAGATGTTGTCAGGTTTCTGAGCGTTCGGGGCAACGGCGTTAGCATAATCATGGGGCCGTCAACCCCCGCGGGTCAACCATTGCCACATGCGCTCTACGACACCACCTGCCCAGATTTTGCGGGCCTCAATCTCGGCATCATCAAGCATGCCCGCTTGGGGATCGAACCCCATTGCCCGGACATCGCGTTCGATACGGGCGGCATCTTCGAGGAACCAGCTGAGCACCACAGCTTTTTCCAATCCGTCGGCGCAAACAATCGCGCCGTTTCCGCGCATGATGATGGCATTTTGATCTCCCAATGCATTAGCAAGGCGGGCCGCATTGGCATCATCACGGAGCAATCGTGGGTCATCCCATAGGGCGGGCCCGGGGTGGAAATAGGCACCAATGCCGTGGCGCGCGCGCGGGACGATGGATTGGCTAGATAGCGCCATCAATGTGGGCGGCATGATCCGGCAGATAGCGCTGACATCAGCGCGCGCCGCATAAATGGCCTGGTGCGCACGGACTTCACCCAGAACGCCTTCGGGCAATGGCCCGGTGACGGGCACGATGCTGCCCGGCTCGTCAGCAATCAACCCCATCGGCATGGCCGCACAGACGAGAAAAAATGCGTCATCCAGGCGCACCGAACAATGCCCATAGGCATGCACGAGACCAGCCCTGCCGAGCGCGCGGGCGGCCATTTGCAGCCTCTTCTGATCAACTTCTTGCACGTCCACCAGAATTTCCCTGTCTGTTGACAACCAGCAGCCTTGACATTTACAGTGTAGCTATCCGGTAAACATCAAAATGACAAGCGGGAGTGGATAGCGTTGACCACCGAAAGTCAGTTGATCACAGATTTTGACAAAGGACGCTTCCTCGTTCCCCGCCGTGCGTTCACTGATTCAACGATCTTTGAGCGTGAATATGAAGCGATATTCAATCGCTGCTGGCTCTATCTCGGCCACGCGTCCGAACTGGCAGAACCGGGCGCTTTTCTTACGCGCAAGGTCGCGCGCCGTCCGATCCTGTTCACGCGCGATCGCGAAGGTGAATTTCATGCGCTATTCAACGCCTGCCCGCACCGCGGCGCAATGGTCTGTCGGGAAAGGCGCGGCAAATCGCCCGCGTTCATGTGCATGTATCATGGCTGGACGTTTGGTTCAGACGGGCATTTGATGACATTGCCCGGAGCATCGGGTTACCCGCAAGACTTCAAATCTGATCCGCAAAAACAGATGGTACATGTGCCGCGCCTTGAGCGTTGCGGCGATTTCTTCTTTATCAACTTCACTGAAGAAGGTGAAGATCTCGATAGCTTTCTCGGCGAAGCATCTGACTATTTGAAGATGGTGTCCGAACATTCTGAAAGCGGCATGCAGATTATCGGTGGCACGCAGGAATATGCCATTCGTGGCAATTGGAAGCTGCTCGCTGAAAACAGCTTTGACGGCTATCATGCTGCAGTCACACATTCGACTTATCTTGAGTATCTAAAAAGCGCCAATGGCGCGCTGGGTGCGACGCCGCTCGCCGGAAAAGGACTCACTCTCAAAAACGGTCATGCGTTGGTGGAATATAGCGCGCCTTGGGGTCGACCAATTGCGAATTGGGTGCCGCTGTGGGTCGAAGAGGGCAAGGCTGAAATCACCGCCATTCATGCGCGGCTGGTTGAACGGCTCGGCGCAGCGCGTGCCGACCGGATCGCGACCAAGAACCGCAACATGGTGATCTTCCCCAATCTCGTGGTGAACGACATCATGGCAATTACGGTTCGCACCTTCTTTCCGACCGCGCCCGATTATGTCGAGATCAACGCTTGGGCACTCGCCCCGGTTGAGGAGAGCGACTGGTTGCGCAAATACCGCCTGTTCAATTTCACCGAATTTCTGGGTCCGGGCGGTTTTGCAACGCCAGACGATGTTGAAGCCATTGAGCGTTGCCAGCAAGGCTATGCCGCAAATGGCGGCGCGATGTATAACGATATCTCGAAGGGCATGTTGCGCGACGGCGGGCCTGACTTTGATGATGAAGCTCAGATGCGCGCCTTCTGGGTGGAATGGGATCGGCGCTTGCAGGAGGCGGAAGCGTGAATCTGGATGACGCCCTGCTGCTCCGCCTGCGGGTTGAAGAATTGCTGTGGGAAGAGGCCGATCTGCTTGACCAATGGGCGCTTGATGAGTGGCTGTCACTCTACACCGATGATGCGCATTATTATGTTCCGCCAAGTGATGTTGATGGTGACACGGCCAATCCGGATGCTGCGTTATTCTATATCATGGATGACCGGCACCGGATGCAGGAACGTGTTATTCGCCTCAAGAAAATAGGCGCGCATAGTGAACAGCCACGATCTAAGGTTCGGCATCTGGTCAGCAATGTGCGCGTATCGCGTGACGGTGATCTGATCCTTGCGCGATCTTCCTTTGCGATCTGGCGCAGCAAGGATGCAACGAGCGACGTCTTTATCGGCCACTATCTCCACGAGATTGTCGAACAGGAAGGCCGGTTGAAAATTGCGAAGAAAACCTGCGTGCTCGATATGGAGGCGCTGAGGCCGCACGGACGGATCAGTATCATCCTATGACGCACCCAATCCGCT
Source organism: Pseudomonadota bacterium (assembly GCA_046045815.1). Classification (GTDB taxonomy): domain Bacteria; phylum Pseudomonadota; class Alphaproteobacteria; order Sphingomonadales; family Sphingomonadaceae; genus Aquisediminimonas. Next base: position 3,578 of record JBJOLA010000382.1, on the reverse strand, counting down.
ATTCCCGGCTGGGCTATGCCGCGCTTCAGGTGACCGACTTTGCGGCGAGTATCCGCTTCTATACGGAGATTATGGGACTGAAGCTTGAACGATCTGATGCGCAGACGGCGTGGCTGCGGTGCAGTGACAAACCGTATGACCTCATTCTCGAAACAGGCGATGTGCCGGGGCTGTCGCGCATTGGGTTCGAGCTTGAAAGCTGCGCAGAACTGAACAAAGCATTTGATCATGTCTCAGGCGTTGGCCTATTGCCGCAATGGGTGGAGGAAAAAAGATTTCGTTTCAGGAACCCCGAAACTGGGCTTGAACTCGACTATTATGCCGAACAAGTCAGCGCCGATACACTCTTTGATCCACCCCTCACCCAGATCGTCAGGCTCGGACATGTGGTGCTGAACGTTGCATCCTATCCCGACGCCCACCGATTCTGGGTTGATCAACTCGGTTTCGAAATCTCTGATCATGTTCCCGGCAAGATCGCGTTTCTGCGTTGTTGGCCCAACCCGCTTCATCACAGCCTTGCGCTGCTGACGGGGGAGAGCGATGGCCTCAATCATTTCAACTTCATGGTGACCGACATTGACGATATTGGCCGCGCGATGAACCGCATGAGGGCCGCCAATGTGCCCATCGTCTTCGGCCCCGGACGGCATCTGCCTTCGGGAAGCATCTTCCTCTACATGCTTGATCCTGATGGCATGTCTACCGAGTATAGCTTCGGCATGGAGGAATTTCCTGAAGTCGGAGCGCGGCCTCCCCGCATACTTGAACCCAAGCCGGAAGTGCTCGACACTTGGGGGAGCATCGCGGATCCACGCTTTGGCAAGACGGGTGCGATTGTGGCGCGTCATGCTTGAAGGGCAAGTTGCAATCGTCACTGGTGCCGGTCGCGGGATTGGGGCGGCCATCGCCGATCGGCTGGAGCGTGACGGCGCGACACTGGTGCGCGCTGATCTGGAGCATGGCGATTTCAACGGAGACCTCTCCGACGATACAATCGCGGGCCAGCTTATAAGCCAGTCAATCGCGCAACATGGCCGCATTGATATCCTCGTCAACAATGCAGGCGGCGGCATCCTTCGTCCGTTCCTCGAACATACGCCCGAGACGCTGCGTACGACGATCGACCGCAATCTCTGGACGGCAGTGTGGTGCAGCTGGCACGCGCTCAAATATATGAAGACGGCGAGCTATGGCCGGATCGTCAATATCGGCGCGGATTCGGTGCGCAACGGGCTGGTCGATCATGCCGGATATAATGCGGCCAAAGGCGGCGTTCACGCGATGACGACCGGCCTCGCCCGCGAATTCGCCCGCAACGGCATCACCGTTAACACCGTTGCGCCGTGCGTTGTCGAAACCGATCAGGTCCGTGAATTCCGGATCACCCGCCCCGACCTCATCGATCAGGTGACCGCGATCATCCCGATGGGGCGCCCGGCCGCGGAAAGCGAAGTCGCAGGGATGGTCGCCTATCTCGTCGGACCCGATGCGGGCTTTGTGACCGGACAGGTGCTCAGCATCAACGGCGGGACGACAATGTTGTGAGCGAAGGACCAAAATGACCAACCCAGAAATCGGCAAAACCGTCACCGCCAATGGCATCCGCACCAATTATATCGAGGCGGGCAGCGCTGCTAATCCGCCGCTGATCCTGATCCACGGTTCTGGCCCGGGGGTTACGGCATTTGCCAACTGGAATGGCGTGATCCCGACGCTTGCGGACCATTTTCACATCTTCGCGCCCGATATGGTGGGCTTTGGCTATACCGATTGCCCGGCTGACCTTCCTGACATCAATATGGATATATGGGTCAGCCACATCGGTGCGTTCATGGACGCAATCGGCGTTGGCAGTGCCCGTTTCATTGGCAACAGCTTTGGGGGGGCGCTCACACTTGCTCTGGCCGCCCGCCAGCCGCACAAGGTCGAGAAGATTGTGTTGATGGGCGCAGCAGGCCTGCCATTCCCGATCACTGACGGCCTCGCCAAGGTCTGGGGCTACCAGCCTTCACCGCACGCCATGCGCGAATTGATGGAGACATTTGCGTTCAATCCCGGCCTCGTCACCGATGCCATTGTCGAGAGCCGCTTTCAGGCGAGCATCCGACCCGGTGCGCAAGAAGCCTTCGCTCGGCTGTTCCCGGAACCGCATCAGACGCGGCTGGATGCGCTCTGTACGCCTGAAGCGGCACTGCGCGCACTCACCCAGCCGACGCTGATTCTGCATGGCCGGGAAGATATGATTGTCCCACTTTCAATCAGCCAGCAATATCATACGCTGATCCCTGACAGCGAACTTCACGTGTTCGGCCACTGCGGCCATTGGACGCAGATTGAGAAGAAAGAGCGGTTCCTCGAACTTGTTGTGCCGTTTCTCAAGCGATGAGCCAGCCTGCCCGCCGGACTCAGGCCGAACGTAGCGGCGAAATGCGTGAACGCCTCGCCAAAGCCGCCTATGATGTGATTGCCGAGCGCGGGCACAGTGCCTTTCGCACAGCACCCGTTCTCACCCACGCCGCCGTGTCACAAGGGGCGATGCTCCACCATTTCCCGACAAAGGAATCGCTGACCCTTGCCGCGATTGATCATGCGCTTAATCTCGGCAGCGAGGCTACACGCGCGCGGATTGACGCGGCAGGACGTGATGTCCGGGCGATCCTTCAGGCAATGGCCGAGGACTTTCAGGACTTTTTCATGGGCAACCGTTTCTGGGTATCGCTCGACATCACCATGGACGCGGCCAAGGACGCCACCGTTGCCCCTGCCATCCGCGGGATCGTGGCGCAGGCACGCCGCCCGGTCTATCAGCAATGGGAATCCGCGTTGACCCGTGCAGGCTGGGATGCTGCCCGCGCTGGTGAGGTCGTGGCAATGACTGCCGCCCTCATTTCGGGCTATGCAATCCGATCGCTATGGACAGATGACACGGATGCGCTGAACACAGTGCTTGATCATCTGTTCGGCTTTCTCACCCGACAAGCGCAATAGAGGCAAATCCATGTACCCCGGCCTGATGCAGAATGCTCCGCTCAACATTTCCAAAATCATCGCGTATGCCGCTGTCGCACACGGTGATCGCGAGATCATCTCAAAAAATGTGGACGAACCGATCTGGCGATCCAACTATGCCGGCACAGCCCAGCGCGCGGCACAAAGTGCCCAGTGGCTGGCGAGTATTGGCATCAATGCCGGCGACCGTGTTTCCTCGCTTGCCTGGAACAACCACCGTCATTTTGAGCTGTTTTTCGCGGTGCCCGGCATGGGCTGCGTTCTGCATACTGCCAACCCGCGCCTGCCCGATGAACAGATTGCCTATACGATCAACCATGCCGAAAGCCGCCTGTTGCTTTTCGACCGGAACATGGCGGAGATTGTTGAGCGGCTGAAACCTTTGCTCACCAGCATCGAGCATTATGTGATGCTGTGCCCGGACGACTATGACGTGAAAATCGCTGGCTTTGCGCCGACTATTGATTGGCCGGTTGTCGACGAAAATGCCGGGGCCTTCCTCTGCTATACATCCGGCACAACGGGCGATCCCAAGGGGGTGCTCTATTCGCACCGCTCGGTTGTCC
>JBJOLA010000337.1:0-2602 GCA_046045815.1 Pseudomonadota bacterium | reverse complement strand
TTGATCGGCGGGGGCGCTTTATTGTTGGTTCGTCAGATCGCGGCATGAACGAGGCGCGGGGCAAGCTGTATTCGCTCGGTGCCGATGCGGCGTTGCGCGAGATCGACAATGACATCTTCCTGTCCAACGGCCCGTGCTGGTCCCCAGATGATAGGACGCTCTATCACAGCGACAGCATCCGCAACACGGTGTACGCTTATGACTATGACCTGGAAACTGGCACCGCCGCGAACCGCCGCGCTTGGGCCAGCACTGAGGATCTAGGCGGCATTCCTGACGGTGCCACCATCGATACTGACGGCTGCATGTGGATGGCGATTTGCGAAGGGCAAAAGGTCGTGCAGTTTCGCCCGGATGGTGGGCTGGAGCGGGTGATCGACATGCCGGTCAAATGCCCCGCCAGTGTGATGTTCGGCGGAGCGGCGCTCGATCAGCTTTATGTCACATCGCTCAGCCCCGCCTTTCTGGGGCGAGAGGAGGCACCGCTAGATGGCTGCACCTTCGTGATTGAGGGGCTGGGCGTAACCGGCCTGCCAGAGCCGCGCTATGCGGGGTGAACGCGGCGCACTCCTCGTCCTCCTCGTCACGGTGTTCATCAACATCGCGGGGTTCAGCCTGATCCTGCCGCTTCTGCCCTTTTACGGGCGGGAGATGCATGCGTCCCCCACCGCAGTGACGTTGCTGTTTTCGGCCTATTCCTTCGGCAATATTTTTGGCGAGATTCATTGGGGCCGCCTGTCCGACAAGATTGGGCGCAAGCGGGTGATGATCGGCACGATGGCTTGCGCCGCGCTATCTTATGTCGCCTTCGCCTTTGCCCCGACGCTTACCTTTGCCCTTCTCATCCGCATTGTCAGTGGCTTTTTCAGCGGCACATTGGGCGTCGCGCAGGGTTATATCGCCGACATCACTCCGCCGGAAAAGCGCGCCCAGAATATGGGATATTTCGGGGCGGCGTTTAACCTCGGCTTTGCCTTTGGCCCTGCGATTGGCGGCTTGCTGGCGATCTCGAATGCTGGCCTCACCGGATTTCATCCGCCGATTTTCGCTGCGGGCGGGCTTGCCGCGACCGCCGCGCTTTGGTCGATCTTCGCTCTGAAGGAGACTCGCGAAATCGGCGGGCCAGTCCGTCCTCAGCCTGATTTTAGTGCCGCTTTCCGCTTCGTTGGCGCAGACGGGTTGCTTACGCGTCTGTTCGGCATTGCTTTCTTCGGCATCGCCGCTTTCGCCTCGATGGAGGCTGTCTTTGGCCTGTGGACCAATCACCAATTCGGCTGGACCGCGCGCGAAGTAGGGCTGACGTTTATTGCGGTCGGCAGTGCGGGGATGCTAGTGCAGGTCTTCCTGCTGGGGCCACTTGTGAAGCGTTTCGGCGAAGCGCGGGTGATTATCGGTGCGCTGTGCCTGCTTGCCGTCGCGATGCTTCTCCAGCCGCTGTTCCGCAATCCCGTGGCGGCGGTGGCGCTGATGTCGATGCTCATGATGGGGCATAGCCTTGCCTTCCCCAATGCCGGGGCCCTGATCTCCAGAGCGACGCCGCCGGAAACGCAAGGCAGTGTGATGGGTCTGTTGATGGCTTCAAATGCGCTCGCCCGGATTATCGCGCCGCCACTGTTCGGTTTCGCCTATGCCAACATCAGCCCCGATGCGCCCTATTTCCTTGGCGCGGTGATGATATCAGGCGCGGTGATTATCGCGTTTCAAGTCAAGCGGATCAGGGATCAAGCAACATGACGATCAACCCCGCCGCCTTCCGCGCCTTCGCCGCCGCCGTCGGCAAAGACAATGTGATGATGAGCGACGATGATCGAATCGCTTATTCGGATCATTTCAAGTGATGAGAGCAAGCATCAGCCCGGAGCCGCGATTGCGCCTGGCACGGTGGAGGAAGTGCGCGCCGTCGTGCGAATCGCCAACCACTATACGGTGCCACTCTGGCCGATCAGCCGGGGCAAGAATTTCGGTTACGGCGGTGCGGCCCCGGTGATGAAGGGCGCGGTGGTGCTTGATCTCACCCGGATGAAGAAGATTGAGGTGGATGCTGAGAATGGCACCGTGCTGGTCGAACCCGGCGTGGGCTTCTTTGACCTCTACGATTATTTGCAGGAACGCAAAATCCCGCTGTGGCTCTCTGTGCCGGGAAATAGCTGGGGGTCGGTCGCGGGCAATGCACTGGATCGGGGCGTTGGCTACACCAGCTACGGAGATCATGCCGCACGGATTTGTGGCCTTGAAGTTGTTCTGCCTGACGGTGATCTCGTCCGCACTGGCATGGGCGCGATGGCGAACAACCCGAGCTGGCAACTCTACAAACCCGGCTTTGGCCCAAGTTGGGATAGCATGTTCTGCCAGTCCAATTTCGGGATCGTTACCAAGCTGGGCCTGTGGCTGATGCCCGAGCCAGAATCGGTGCAGGGCTATGATTTTGAATTCGACAAGCCCGATGATCTGGGCTGGGCGATTGATACGATCATGCCACTGCGCCGCGAAGGGGTGATTCAGCAAAGCCCCAGCATCGGTAACTGGCTCCGCTCAGCGGCGGTGATGACAACGCGCGATCAGTGGACCAAGGACAAGGGGCCGCTTGACGAAAAGGTGGTGA
>JBJOLA010000310.1:0-3109 GCA_046045815.1 Pseudomonadota bacterium | reverse complement strand
ATGCTGTGGAGGGCATTGGTATTGCGCTGACCAGCGATGCGATGCGATCAGCGGATATGATCCTCTGGCTCGGCCCGTCGGGTGAAGTGCGGGATTATCCCCGGACCATTCTAATTGCGCCTAAAGCGGACCTTGAGGGGGTAGGCGAGGGTTTAGCCGTGTCGGTGGTGACGGGAATGGGGATCGAAACCCTCAAGCAGGAGCTGCTCCGCCGCGCAAAAGCGTTGCTTCCCAAGCCCGGTGCGCTCGCGCTAAACCAACGCCACCGTGCCATTCTTAGGGATGTTTGTACCGAGCTCTCCGCTGCGTATGGGGAGGACGACAGGCTCATCACAGCTGAACATCTCCGCGCCGCCCGTGGCCGACTCGACGCGCTCACCGGCAAAGCGGGCGTAGAAGACATGCTCGACGCACTGTTTAGCGGATTTTGCATCGGGAAGTGAGCTTGTTCCACGTGAAACATGTTTGACGACCGCGCGCTACCCGCCTAGCGCTCCCCATCATGTACAGCTTTGATGTCATTGTGGTCGGGGGGGGCCATGCCGGGTGTGAGGCGGCGGCGGCGGCGGCGCGGATGGGCGCACGCACGGCGCTTGTCTCCTTCAGTAGCGATACGATTGGCGCGATGTCGTGCAACCCTGCAATTGGTGGGCTAGGCAAAGGGCATCTTGTTCGGGAGGTCGATGCGTTTGACGGCATTCTGGCTCGCGCGGCGGATGTGGCGGCGATCCACTACCGGATGCTCAACGGGTCGAAGGGTGCCGCCGTTCAGGGGCCGCGTATTCAGGCTGACCGGAAATTGTTCAAGGCCGAGGTTCAGCGACTCCTTGCTGCTCAAGATGGTCTGACGATCATCGAGGGCGAGGCGCAGTCATTGATTCTGGAAAACGGCGGCGTCAGGGGGTTGGTGCTGGGCGATGGAACAGCGTTACACGCCGACGCGACGATCCTCGCGACGGGCACATTCCTCAGTGGCAAGATGTTTTGCGGCGAAACACAGAGCATCGGTGGTCGTGTAGGGGAAGCGTCTGCGGTCACGCTGGGAGTGCAACTTCGCGGCCTCAACCTGCCACTCGGTCGGTTGAAGACCGGCACGCCGCCACGCCTGGACGGCCGCACGATTGATTGGGCAGCCCTTGATGTTCAGCCATCGGACGGCGGCGATTGGACCTTTTCAGACATGTCAAAGCGGCGAACCGCGCCGCAGCTGTGGTGTGCAATCACCCGGACGACGCAGGCTACCCACGACGTAATCCGCGCGAATCTCGCTCGGTCTCCCCTCTTCTCGGGCGACATTGAGGGGCAGGGGCCGCGATACTGCCCGTCGATTGAGGATAAGATCCACCGCTTTGGGGACCGGGATGGCCATCAGATATTCCTCGAGCCGGAGGGAGTCGATGATCCCTGGGTCTATCCCAACGGCATTTCAACGTCGCTGCCAGAGGACGTGCAGCTTACTTTCCTCCGCACGATCCCCGGTCTGGAACATGTCGAGATCGCGCAGCCCGGCTATGCAGTTGAATATGATCACATCGATCCCCGTGCGCTAGAGGCAACGCTAGAAGTCCGCGCGCTCCCCGGCCTTTTTTGTGCAGGGCAGATTAACGGCACGACGGGCTATGAGGAGGCGTCGGCCCAGGGACTGATTGCGGGATTGAACGCGGCGGCCAAGGCCCTTGGCAGGCCGGCGATCATCCTCGACCGGGCGTCTTCCTACATCGGCGTGATGATTGACGACCTTGTTTTGCAAGGGATTACCGAGCCCTATCGGATGTTGACCGCACGCGCAGAATATCGGCTCCGGCTCCGCGCAGACAATGCGGCGACACGACTGACGCCGCTGGCGATGGATATCGGCTGCGTTGGTTCGGAGCGGGCGACGTGGTTTGTTTCACGTGAAACTCGGCGCAACAGACTCATGGTCGCGCTGGACAGGATTGTTTCTTCGCGTGAGATCATCGAGCAAGGCGGCGCAATTCGCGACGACGGTGTTAAGCAAACCCTGCGCGAATGGATGCGTTTTGATGGGGTGAACGAGGGGACTATCGTTGCGCTGGTTCCTGACACTGTCGACTGCACGAAGGCGCTACTCGCGGAAATTACCGAGGACGCGCGCTATGCGCCCTATATCGCCCGTCAGGAGTCGGAAATACGCGCGATGCGGGTAAACGAAGGGATTTCGATCCCCGCCGGTCTGGACTATGCTGTTATTGCTGGGCTTTCAAATGAGATGGTGGAGAAGCTGACGGCAGCTCGCCCCGCAACGCTTGGGGCGGCGCAACGGTTGCGTGGGATCACTCCCGCCGCGCTCGCCACAATCCTTGTTCACGCAAAGCGGCGTGCGGCGTGACGGAGGATGAAGCCAAGGCATGGCTCACTGATAGACTAGGCGTTTCACGTGAAACATTTGAACGGTTGGAGGATTTCGTCGGGATGGTGACCCGTGAAAGTCGCAATCAAAATCTGATCAGTGCGGCGTCACTCGAACATATATGGGCACGGCATGTCGTTGATTCGGCCCAGTTGCTCCCGCTCAAATCCGCCCGCAATGGTGACGAGAATTTGCCATGGCTTGATCTGGGCACAGGCGCGGGCTTTCCGGGCATCATCATCTCTATCCTGTCCCCACAGCCGATGATCCTCGTTGAATCGCGGCGCAAGCGTTTCGCGTTCCTTGCCGACGCGGCTGAGATGCTCGCGCTGTCGCATGTCACGGTCCACGGCGGAACGCTCGAGTCGCTCGGAGACTGCGGTGTGGGGGCGATTAGCGCGCGAGCGTTCGCACCGTTGCCCAAACTTTTGGACCTTGCGCACCGCTTTTCCCGAAAAAAGACAGTCTGGTTGCTGCCAAAGGGACGAAGTGTTCAGCAAGAACTGGCGTCGATTGAAACTTCATGGCAAGGATTGTTTCACGTGGAACAGAGCCTGACAGACGCAGATTCGGATATTCTCATCGCGCAACAGGTTCAGCGGAGGAAAGAAGCATCATGATCCGGATTGCGGTGGCCAATCAAAAGGGCGGAGTCGGCAAAACCACGACGGCGATCAACGTCGCCACCGCACTCGCCGCAACGGGCTGGAAGGTGCTGCTGGTTGATCTCGATCCCCA
>JBJOLA010000143.1:0-4892 GCA_046045815.1 Pseudomonadota bacterium | reverse complement strand
CTCCATCGACTGAACAAAATCCTCACAGGTTACGGCTTGGCCATCGTGGCGATCAAAGTAGAGATCAGAACCCGCACGGAACTTTTCCGCGCCCAGCAAAGTGTGCATCATCCGGATGACTTCCGCGCCCTTGTTGTAGATCGTAGCGGTGTAGAAATTGCCAATCTCGATATAAGATTCAGGGCGGACGGGGTGCGCCAGCGGCCCACTATCTTCGGGGAATTGCGCCGCGCGGAGCAGCCGCACATCTTCGATGCGTTTTACCGCGCGACTGCCTTGATCGGCGGAGAAGCTTTGATCGCGGAAAACGGTGAAGCCTTCCTTTAGCGAGAGCTGGAACCAGTCGCGACACGTCACCCGGTCTCCCGACCAGTTGTGGAAATATTCGTGTGCCACCACGCCGAGAACGCCGTCAAAATCGAGATCAGTCGCGGTGTCCGCATCGGCGAGGATGTAGCGAGAGTTGAAGATATTGAGCCCTTTATTCTCCATCGCCCCAAAGTTGAAATCCGCCACCGCAACAATGTTGAAGATCGCCAAATCATATTCGCGACCGTAAACATCCTCATCCCATTTCATGCTGGTTTTGAGCGCCGCCATCGCGTGATGGGTTTTGGGCAGGTCCGCCTCTGCCACCCAGATGCCGAGATCGACAGTCCGGCCTGACATCGTGGTGAACGTGTCGCGGTTTGCCTTCAGATTTCCAGCGACGAGCGCAAACAGGTAGGAGGGCTTGGGAAAGGGATCATTCCATTCGGCCCAATGGCGCCCGTCAGGCAGATCACCACTGCCAACCGGATCACCGTTGCAGAGCAGCACCGGATAGATCGCTTTGTCCGCCTCCATCCGCACATGATAGCGGCTGAGAACGTCGGGACGATCCGGGAAGAAGGTGATGCGGCGGAAGCCCTCGGCCTCACACTGAGTGCAGAGCAAACCCGCGCTGGCATAGAGGCCCATCAGCTTGGTGTTGGCAACTGGTGATATTTCTACCACCGTCTCAATTGTATGAGTTTCGCCCGTCAAGGGTATGACAAGACTTTCGCCGTCGCGGCTGTGCGGGGCGTTAGCGCCGTCAACCTTGACCGACGCCAAGGTCAGCCCCTCCCCGTCCAACCTCAGCGGACGATCATGCGTGCCGTTCCGCGTAACCGAGAGTGTGGCAGTGATCCGGGTCGTCTCCGCTGCAAGGTCAAAGCTGAGCTTGATTTCAGGCACCAGCCAATCGGGCGGCAGATAATCCTCGCGCCGGATGACGTTAGGGGGTGTGGCGAGCGCATTCTGAATATCGAGCATAGCCAAAGCCTAGGCGGGCGAACGTCGCGGCACAATAAGGAAGAATCTTGCTTGTTATTGCGAACGCTTCGCGTTAGCGAGTGAATAGCCTGGAGATGACAATGATTCGCAATATGGTTTTGACATTTGGTTTGGCGGTGGCGCTTCCAACCGTCGCATTTGCCGCCCCCGGCGTTGGTGAGAAAGTTTACGGTGCCACGGTTGAGGCGGGTGTCACCGAATTTGAGGCGCGCTACGGTCGGCTGACCGGCGGATCCGCAGACGGCGAAGACGGGGTTGTGTTCGAAGTTGCGCACGGATTCTCGAGACATTTCTACGGCGCGATCCTTGCCGAATTTGAACGTGAACCCGTGAGCAAACGCAAACTTGAGGCGATTTCCGTGGAGGGGATCGTGCCGATTGCCCGGTGGGACGCGCTGAAGCTCGATGTGGCGCTTTACGGCGAATATGAAGCGGTCATGGACGGGCCGGACAAGCTGGAATTCAAAACCTTGCTTCAACACAAATCGGGCCCGCTCGACGCGCGGCTGAACCTGAAGTTTGCCAAGCAGCTGGGCACGTCAAACCCAATCACCGTCGGCTATGCGGCGTCAGTGGATTGGGCGTTGAAGCATGAAATCAAATTGGGGATCGCGGCCTTTGGCGACCTAGGCAACACCCGAAATTTCGCCCCCCGTGCCGCCCATTTCATCGGGCCGGTTGGCAAATTTGAGATTGAACATCTCCCCGGTGATAGCGAACTCACAATCGAAACCGGTTATCTCGTCGCGCTTGGTGCTGCCCGTGACGAGACCAAAGGCCAAATCCGGTTGATGCTGGAATGGGAGATAAAATTTTAATCCAACAAGGTACATTTTTCGCTGTCCTACAGGGTGGGACTTCGTCCATTCTTGGCAAATGACTGATTCGCACTTCTCCCTACTCACCCGATTCGCCGCTGCAATGCTGGCGCTGCTCCTGCTCACCCCGGTGGCGGCACTCGCCGTTCCGTTTGATCCCGAGGCCGCCACCCGCGCGTATCTGGCCACCGTAAACGGCGCGGCCCGCGCGAAATCAGACGCCTATTTCGAAGGTGGATATTGGATCATCCTGTGGGGTGCGCTTGTCGGCATCGCATCCGATCTGATTATCCTGCGCACCGGCCTGTCGGCCCGGTTCCGGGATTGGGCTGAGCGCGTGACAAAGCGCCGCTTCCTCCAGTCGATGCTTTGGGTGGTCCCCTACGCACTCGCCGGCACGATCATCACATTTGGTTGGACGCTGTACACCGGCTATTTCCGCGAGAAACACTATGATCTTCTTACCCAAAGCTTCGGCGGCTGGGCGAAGGAAATGTTGATCGGGATCGGGATCGGGATTGTGATGACCTCAGTTGTCGTTGCGACAATCATGTGGGGCATCCGCCGCAGCCCGCAGCGTTGGTGGCTGGGGGGAACCGGCATTGCCATCCTGTTTCTTGGTGTGCTCATCCTGATCAGCCCGGTGTTCATAGCGCCGCTGTTCAACACTTATACCGAACTCAAGCCGGGGCCGGTGCGGGACCGGATCGTGGCGATGGCGAGCGCCAACCATGTGCCATCGGATCATATCTACGTGTTTGACCAATCCAAGCAGCATAAACGGATTTCGGCAAATGTTTCCGGCATTGGGCCAACGATCCGAATTTCACTCAATGACAATTTGCTCAACCGCACGACGACGGCTGAAACCGCCGCTGTGATGGGGCATGAGCTTGGCCACTATGTGCTGGGACATGTATGGAAGCTGGTGCTGTCCTTTGCGCTTTTGGCAGGCGTTGCCTTCTTTGCTGCGTCGCGATTGGTGCCTGCAATCATCGGGCGCTGGGGGGCCGCATGGGGCCTACGCGGGGTTGATGATGTCGCGGCATTCCCGGTTTATGCCATCGTCTTCGCGCTCTTCTCCCTGCTGATCACCCCGATTAGCAACAGCATCATCCGTCACAATGAAAGTGAAGCGGACGCCTTTGGGCTGAATGCGGCGCGTGAGCCGGACGGCTTTGCCCAAACCGCGCTGAAACTGTCCGAATATCGCAAGCTTGAACCCGGACCGATTGAAGAAATGCTGTTCTTTGATCATCCCTCAGGCGCGACCCGCATCCGGATGGCGATGGCGTGGAAGGCCGCACACCCGGCGACAACACCACCTGCCTCTTGAGCCGATTACTGATCTTTGGTTTGGGGTACACCGCCGCGCGGCTTGCACGTCGACTGGCTGCTGACGGGTGGGAGATTATCTCGACAGGGTCCGCCGGGAGCATCCGTTTCGATGACGCCGCCTCGGTGCGGATTGCCGCGGCGGATGCAACCCACATCCTGTCATCCGTGCCGCCTGCTGCGGACGGAGACGCCGTTCTAAACCACTACGGCGATGTTCTGGCGCGCAGCGCTGCCTGGATAGGCTATCTTTCCTCCACTGGGGTTTACGGCGATTGTGGCGGCGCTTGGGTCGATGAGCAAGCACCGCTCAAAGGCAGACGTGGCAACCGCAATCAGGCCGATCTTGATTGGCTGAAACGTGGTGCTCATGTGTTCAGGCTGCCCGGCATTTACGGCCCGGGACGCTCAGCGCTTGACCGCGTGGCAGAGGGCAAAGCGCACCGCATTGATCTGCCCGATCAGATTTTCAGCCGCGTGCATGTGGATGATATCGCCTCAGGCGTGATCGCCGGATTTGCGGGACCCGCCGGGGCATACAATCTGTCTGATGATTTGCCGTGCAGCCAGAACCGGGTGATCGAAATGACCTGTGATCTGATGGGCGCGCCCTGCCCGCCGCTCCAGACGATGGACGAAGCGAACCTTTCCCCAATGGCCCGCGCCTTCTACGCTGAAAACCGCAAGGTTGCGAACGGCAAGGCCAAGCGGCTGCTCGGCTGGACGCCGCTGTATCCGACCTATGTCGAAGGCTTACGCGCGGTGAGGGCGATGACGAGACCCGAGAGCGCCAGCGCACAGCCGGCAACCGCCAGCACCGACCAGCGGTAATCCTCGGCAAACGTGGAGATCAACATCGCGATTATCGGGATGATCACGCTCGAATAAGCGGCGCGCGCCGGACCTATGACCCGGATCAATCCGAAATAGAGGGTGAAGGCAATCGCACTCGCCATCACACCAAGATAGGCGACGCCGATCAGATAGCTGGGCCGCATATCGACCACTGGTGGCCCCGTCAGCACCCAGGCCAGCACCGCGTTGATCGTGGTGCCCCAGAGCATCCCCCAACCGAGCAAGCTGGCCATCGGCATCGCCCGTGCACGCGCGCTCGCCTGCATCACGTTGGCGGTTGAGGCAGACATCACGCCTGCCAATGTCAGGCCAACACCCCACAGAGTCTCCGCCTGACCGCCGGGGTGCGCGCGTGCCTCCTGCAGGAACAGCAGCGCCAATCCCGCAATCGCAATCACTGATCCCATGATGAAACGCCCTGTCATCCGTTGCCGGAGAAATATCCTGGACAGGATGGCATTGGGCACCAGCAATAATGCAAAAACCACCGCCACCAGCCCAGAGGTGATATGCGCTTCGGCGCGGTAGACGAAATTGAAGTTGAAGGTGAATTGCGCAATGCCAAAC
>JBJOLA010000280.1:0-14060 GCA_046045815.1 Pseudomonadota bacterium | reverse complement strand
TCGAGTAGCTAGGCTCAGGGCCGGTTAGCGCGATCGCACATCGTCGTGACACTGGCTGGAACCACGAGTTCATCCATTCGCGCAAATGGCAGAATGCTGGTTGCCTATCCACCCTGTAGGACAAGAGTGAGATGGCTGACACAATAACTCATATACAAGGTTACTATGGTTACGCCTTCTCAGTTGCCCGTTTTGCCTCACCCGTGCCCAGCCACGCGTCAATTACGTCACCGCGTTCCGCTTCACTGAATATTGTGCCAAACATGACAGCCGAGATAGCCTGCTGACGGGCGCGCAAATGATCTTCGAGTAGCTTATGGCGCGTGATGTAGCCTTGATTAACCCCTGAGATTGCGTGGTTCATTAGCAATTTGGCATCAACATCTGATACCTCGGCGATGGCCGCAATGGTCCGGTAAGTCTGCCGCAAATCATTGCCCAACTTGGAAAGTTCCGCGCGATCCTCCTTGTGCGCAGCTAAATGCCCGGAGGCACTGTCAGCCGGGAACAACCATTCAGCCGACTGGACGGGATGCAGGACACGGCCGTAGCGCATGACGCGAACGATGCACTGTATCATCTCCCGCGATAGCGGAATATCAAAAGCGCGTTTGGCACCGCCTTTCGGATTGGGGATGTGGAGTACGCGGCGCGCAAAATGGAAGTCGTTTGTTCTCACGGCTTTTAGAGCGGATGGCCTGCACCCCGATAAGAGCGTAAGTAGGTGGAACTCCCGCCGGATCGGGTTTTCAAATGCGGCAAGCTGGCGGAACCAGTCGGGCAAGTCGCTCGCGCCCATCGCTGTGTTGCGCCGCTCCTCAGGATTCCAGTCCACCGAATCAACCGGATTGAGTGGCGGCAATTCGCGGCTCTTTCGTCTCGCGTGATTATAGATGGCGCGTAACGTGCGCATGCACGAGTTGGCCGTGTAGGGACCGCCCGAAATGGTTACTTGATCATGTTTGGCGGCGACCAGCCCCGGATCATCCGCAAGCTCCTTGAGCGGCTTGTCCAGCCAATCCTTGAAAACCCGCTCGACATGATCGCGGTAGCCGTCAATGGTGACAGCACTTCGGCCTTTGCGCACCAGATGAGCATCACGGTAACGTATCCATGCCTCTCGCAGAGTAATGCCGCCCTTCGACACTGGCTCGACTGGCGCTTCAACAATTTCCGGAGGCTTGGGGTGCCTCCCCTGTCCGATTTCGCCAAGATAGGCTTTGGCAATCGACCGTGCGTCCCGTGTGGACATGAACGATGCATCACCCACGGACACTTTGATCGAAGATGTTCGGATGCCCGCTCGGCGCAAATCGCCTTGAACCATGAATGTCCGGCGGCGCTTACCAACCAGCAGATAAAAGCCCTTAAGCTCGACATCGCGCGCTTTGTACTGCCCGCTCTCTGGGGCGGCCAATCGCGCTATTGCCTTATCATTCAACGCTATCCGCAAATCGCTCATAAAACGCCTGATTATATTTTTAGGCCGGTTTTAGGCCGGTGAATGTCATCGTGAAAGTTTTAGGCTCCCGATACGCCAGATTTGGAAGCTATACGATAAATGGCTTAAAACAAGGCATTTATGGCAATTATTTTGGGTGAAGCGTTGATTTAGGTAGCTATAGAAAAGCGCAATTTCGTGATTTGTAATCAGGGGGTCACGAGTTCGAATCTTGTAGCCGGCACCATATAACTCATTGAAATACAGCGATAAAATCGCTGCCCCTCGAATCGAGCGGGCGGTGATTTTCGTTTTAGGACGGTTTTTAAAGCGGTGCTTCTTGATGAAAACATCCATCCAACGCCTTCAATCGCTAACCACCCCATTCACCAAAACTGATGATGGCGTGATTAGCGTGGTCTTGCGCGTTCCGTCCCTCGATTAGAACGCCCATTCCAGCGAAGCCCAGAATTTTTTGGTAGTCGTCGGCAGCCCTGCCCCTACGGCTTTGGCGTTGAAGCCGGCATATTTGAGCAGGAAAGTGTATTTTTTCATCTTCGCCGCGATCTGCACATCGATTTCGTCGCCGTAGTGGATGCTCAGCCGATCTGATTTGAAATCATGATAGGTCGCGGTAAAGGCGATGCTGTCAAACTTGCCGACCTTCATTTTGGTATAGCCGACGGTGCCGTAGACATCCTGCAAGCCGTTGGCCGGTGTCGTCAGGAATTTGTCTGCCCAGCCATTGAATTTATGCAGCGTGGCAAGGGGTGATTGGAAACTGGTGAGCGCGGCGCCCGAACTTGCGCCGAGCAGTTCATAGCCACCAAGAAGTTTGAAACCCTTTGCTTCAACGCCGAGTTCGCCCAGAATATAGTCAGCAGAATATCGATTTGGATTGCGGTGGTAGGCACTTTGACGACCATAGCTCGCCGCGTAAGTGAGCTTAGCTTTCTTGTTGAGCGGCGCAGCACCTGCGAAGCGAGCGCCGAAGGTCTGGCTCGACAACTGGAAGTTGCTCACCGCCGCCTCATCCTGGTCGACGAGGTAGGCAAAACCGGTGAGCGTGCCATATTTGTGTTTGTAAGACAGATTGACGAAAAAATTGTCGCCGTCGATTGCCGTGAGCCGCGCGGGGCCAAAACGATTACCGCCATTTACGCCCCAGATTGTGCGGTCTGAAATTGCGTAAGTAAGATCTGCCTTCACATTTTTGATGCCGGACCATTCGATCCGCGCGGCATCAAATGTCTGTTCATTGTCGCGCCAGCCGACCGAACCGACGAAGCGCTGATCATCAAGGTTGATCCGTTGGCGGCCAATCGTGATGAGTGTCTTGGGAATCGACTTCAGCTGAATTTGCGCGCGGTTGAGTTCAATATTCTGGGGATCAGGAACGGCGGCATAGGTGCCTTTGCCGTTTAGAAAGCTGTTGTAATTCTCTGAAATCGCAAGCGTCCCCTCCGCCTCGACAAGCACAGAGAATATTTTCGTGGATGCTTCGGCACCGGCCCTGATACGCACCGTCACAGCGTCAGCATCCTGGAGCGGCACTGCTGCGGTCTGTTCGACATGTTCGTAACGCAGCCGTGTGTCGATCAATGGTTTGATTTTAACTTTTTCGGCAAAGGCCGGCGTTGTTAAGGCGATTAGTGCGGTCGTCGTGATGAGTGTCTTTTTCATGTTATTTCCCCCTGAGGTTTGGATTGTTTTTTCAGGGCATCCTCTAGACTGTTCTGGTTCAGGCCGCTTTATCGAGCGGGTTGGAGTAACGTTGGTGCAGGAATTCCAGCACGGCGTGGCGAGAGTGGTTATATTCCGGCATTTCTGATGCGGCGATACGTTCACGAGGGCGCGCCATCGTGATCGCCATATCCTCGCCGATCTGGGCTGCTGGGCCGTTGGTCATCATCACGACCCGGTCGGCAAGGAGAACCGCCTCATCAACATCATGAGTGATCATCACCACAGTGTTGTTGAGCTTGCTCTGAATCTCCATCACGGCATCCTGAAGGCTCGCGCGGGTGAGGGCATCAAGCGCGCCGAAGGGCTCGTCCATCAGCAACACACGCGGCGTCATCGCGATGGCGCGGGCAATGCCAACGCGCTGCTTCATGCCGCCGGAAAGTTCGCCGGGGCGCTTGGTGGATGAACCCGCCATCTGGACAAGTTCTAGATTGTGCATCACCCAGTCTGTGCGTTCGGCCTTGGTCGCGTTCGGCATGGTCTTGTCGACGGCGAGACGCACATTTTCCTCGACTGTCATCCAGGGGAGGAGCGAGTGATCTTGAAAGATAACCGCACGGTCTGGGCCTGGCTTGTCGATGGTTTCGCCGTCCAGAAAAACGACCCCCCGCGATGCTTTGGTGAGGCCTGCAATGACATTGAGCAGTGTCGATTTGCCGCAACCGGAATGGCCAATCAATGCAACAAATTCACCTTTTTCAATGGAGAGATTGATATTCTGGATTGCGGTGAACAGACCGGTCTTGGTCGGGAAGGTCACACTGATATCTTCCAGCGCGAGGTAGCTGCGTTGTTTCATGTCTCTGTTCCTTGCTGACTATTGCCGAGCGGCGCGGCGGCCGACCCAAGCGACCAATCTGTCGAGTGCGAATCCCACCAGTCCAATCCAGGAAAGGGCAACGATCGTGTCGGTGAGGAGCGAGCTATTGTAGCTATCCCAGATGAAGAAGCCGACGCCGGTGCCGCCCTGAACCATTTCCGCTGCGACAATGGCAAGCCAGCTCATCCCCACGCCAATCCGAAGGCCAGTGAACATGTAGGGGACCGTTGCGGGCAGTAATATCTTGAAGAAATATTGAAGCGGGCTGAGGGCGAGAACCTTGCCGACGTTTCGGTAGGTTGCGGGCAAGGCCTGCACACCGGCGGCTGTGTTGAGGATCACTGGCCAGATCGCTGTGATGAAGATCAGGAATAGGGTCGACGGCCCCGCCTGTTTGAAAATCGCAAGGCTGATCGGCAACCAAGCGAGCGGCGGTACGGTGCGCAAAATCTGGAACAAGGGATCAAGCGCGCGGTAAGCAAAGACGCTTTGGCCCACCAATATGCCCAGCCCGATGCCAACAATCGACGCCAGACCAAAGCCAATTGCCACACGCCGAAGGCTCGTCAAGATATTACCCGCGATACCAACGCCGCCATTCTCTGAGATATGAAGCCCGCTCCAATCAACCGTGATGCCGGTGAAGGGATAAACGATCAAATCATGGCTATCGTGCCAGACCTTGAGCGGACTTGGAAAGCCGTCACCCGGCCCGCCGCAAGCTACTTGCCAAAATCCTAACAGGACGACGATCATCAGCAAGGTTGGCAAGACTGTTGCTGCCATGCTCTGCAAACGTTCGACCAGCGGATGCACTTCCTTGGGCATGGAGATCGCCTCACTCGTCTTCGGTTTCGTGGGTGACTTTGGATAAGGAATGATCTGTGCCGTTGTCGGGGCGGTCACGGTCTGAGGCAATTTGCCCCAAACCGTTTCCACCAACTGAGTGTTTGAAGCCGTCATCATGAAATGTCCTAAACGCGCTTGATGCCAAGGCTAGCGAGGTAGGCACCCGGATTGCCGGGATTGAATACCTTGCCGTCGAAGAAGCGCTCAACACCGCGGCTATCTCCGCCGGGGATCTGGTTGCCCGGGACCTTCGCCAAGGCCGCTGCTTGCCGCCAAATGTCCGAGCGGTTGACCTTGCCGATCACGCCCATTTTATTCAGCGCCATCGGTAATTTGCCCCATCTTTGCTCTTCGGTCAGGAACCAGAGATCGTGGCTCTTGAAGGGGAAGGAGGCGCTATTGGCCCAGAACTTCATCTTCCACGGCGCATTGCGGAATACCCGACCGTCACCCATCGTGAATGTGCCAGCGAGCCGGTCTTGAATGTCTGTTACCGGGCATTTCAAATAGGCCGGTCCGCTGATGATTGATGCGAGTTTGGCATTGTTCGACGGGATGTCGCACATCCGCTGTGCCTCAATGATTGCCGCGGTGAGGGCAACAGCCGCCTTGGGATGCGCCGCCACCCAATCTGCGCGCATCGCAAAGGCCTTCTCGGGGTGGTTCATCCACAATTGGCCGGTCGAAACTGCGGTGTAACCCACGCCCTGCGCCACCAACTGGTCATTCCACGGTTCTCCGACGCAGAAGGCCTCCATCGTGTCGGCCTTCATATTCGCAACCATCTGCGGTGGCGGGATAGTGATCAGTTTGACGTCCTTGTCCGGATCGATCCCGGCCGCCGCCAACCAATAGCGCAGCCACAGATCATGGGTGCCGCCGGGGAAGGTCATGGCCATCGCGATTTCGCGGCCGGCGGCTTTGCGCTTGGCGATGACGTCCTTCATCTTGCCGGCGTTGAGATCCGCTTTGTTGGCGAGATAGCCTTTTTCAACCGATATGCCTTGGCCGTTAACGTTTAGGCGGGCGAGAATATTCATTGGGGTGGCTGCGCCAATTTTCCCAAGCGCGAGAAGGTAGGGCATGGGGGAGAGGATATGTGCGCCGTCAATCCCGCCTCCGCCCGAACCGAGCACGAGATTGTCCCGGGTTGCGCCCCAGCTTGCTTGCTTGGCAACAACGACGTCGGGCATCCCGTATTTCGCGAACAACCCAAGTTCCTTAGCGACGATCAGCGGGGCGGCATCGGTTAATGCGATGAAGCCGAGCTTCGCGCCGGTCACTTCGGGGCCGCCTGCCGCTGCAAAGGCACCCGTCGGGAACGCCGCGCTGGCCGCCGCGAGAACAGAGGCAGTGGCCGCCGCACCACCAAGCTTTAGAACCCCGCGTCGGCCCATTTCTGTGTTTGGCGTCTCGCCCTGCGTATCTGTTTTGTCGGTCATGCTGCTTCCCCTTTTGCGAAGATAAAAACGAAAAAAGCCGCCCCGACGCAGGGAGAGACCCTGTTCGGTGGCGGCGGTGCCTGAGCATTTTGTGCTGGCCGTAAAGGGCGCTTCGTTGCGACCTGACGGTTAAATCTAACAGGACTTCATCGTCCGTTGACTGGAATATGCTGGTGATTCGTTTTCATTGCAAGCAGTTTTATTGCAGTGCAGCATTTTTGAGCAGTTGCCTAAATTTTGATCAGATTTTGAGGCTGTTGCCATAGACTTGGGGATCGAACCGCTTCCCGTCATAAAAGCGGTCAGGCCCCAAAATTAGTCGGCCCTGAGTAGTGCCGACGCCGAGCGGATCGATGATGCTGCCCTCTAGCTTTGAACTAGCACTGGGCAGCGGAACACCAAATTTGGTGAGAGCGGTGCGATATATATCCGGGCGAAATACGCCCTGGGCCGTCACATAGTCTGCGGCATTGGGTGTGACATGGCCCGCCGCGCCCATCTGAGCATATAGCCAGGCGGCTTGGCTGACCCACGGGAAATTTGCCGCCTCCCGGTGTTGGAACATGAAGTCCGGCACGTGGACCGGGTCATGCCCCTGCGCAAACAGGATATGATCAGAAACCGCCCGACGGATGAGATTGGCGGAACCGTTTATATAGTCAGGGCGAGCCAAGATGTTGCAAACGGTATCGAGCTGGGCCGGATCGATGAACGCTTGGCCCGCACGGTGCAGTGCGCGAAGGAGTGCGTGGACCGGTTCTGGATCAGCCTCTAGTCGCTCGGTGCGCACGGCGAGTACTTTTTCGACGCCTCGCTGCCAAATTTGCGCTGTTACCGCTGCGATCACCCCGGCGCCCCGGTCCACTGCGACACTATTCCACGGTTCGCCAACGCAAATCCCGTCTACTTCACCACTCGCTAGGGCGTCTGCGGCATAGGGCGGCGCAACTGTCACGATCTCAACGTCATCATTTGGATCGAGACCGCTCCCGGTCAGCCAATATCGCAACATATAATTGTGGCTCGAATAACGGTGGACTACGCCGAGTCGCAGCTTCTTTCCTGTTGCCTTCGCAGCCATTGCAACTGTGGCCAGTTTCAAGCCAATCTTGGTGACGTCACCGGGGCGGCCAATTTCTGTAACCTGTGCGGCCAGATCCGCGCGCAAAGTGATCGCGTTGCCGTTCAAGCCCAGTACGAATGGCACAGACAGCGAAATCGGTCGGCGCCCTAGGCCCAGCGTCGTCGCGATCGCCAGCGGGGCCACAAGATGGGCGGCGTCAGTGTGGCCATAGAGCAAACGGTCAGACACCGTCGCCCAGCTCATATCGCGCACGAGATCAAGCCGCAGCCCTTCCTCCTCAGCGAAGCCCAGCTCATGCGCCAGAATTGGCAAGGCGGCGTCGACTAGGGGAACGAACCCGATTCGAAGCGGTGTCAGGTTCATAAATCCCCCATCAACTTGTCTGCGGTAACCAGAGCTTCGGCAACGTCAGCAATACGCTTGCCGCCGTCCATGGCCGCCTTGCGCAGGGCAGCATAAGCGGCCTGTTCATCCAGCCCACGGCGTTTGATCAATATGCCCTTGGCCTGATCAATGATCTTGCGTTCGGCCAGCGCGCCGCGTGCCTCGTCCAGCTCAGCCCGCAGCCGCGCATAAGCGTTGAAGCGTTTCACTGCGACCTCCAGAACGGATTTGATCCGCTCCGTCTTCATCCCGTCGACGACATAGGCAGATACACCGGCATCAATCGCAGCTTCAATCGAGGCATCGTCCGCCTGATCAACAAACATCGCGATGGGCCGTGCCAGCGCGCGCGAGACGGCGAATATCTCCTCAAGCTCATCCCGACTTGGATTGCCCAGGTCCATCAGCACGACATCGGGGGAAATAGTCTCAAGCCGGGCGACCAAACCCTTGCGCCCGGAAAGCACGACAGTGTCCGTCAGGCCGGCCGCAATCAGCCCCTCTTCAATCACCGCTGCTCGAGCAGGGTTTTCATCAACGATCGCTATGCGCACCTAACCCTCTATGTTGCGACGCAGCATAACTGTCGTTTGAAAAGATGCAATGGGGTGGTGGCGCGCAGGGTGGTTGGTCTGGCCGAGATCAGCTTTTCATTTGACGCCAAGCGCTCTCCGTTGATTGAGCACCTCATAGCCCATAACAGCGGTTGCCATCGCGGCATTGAGGCTGTCAGCTTTGCCCATCATCGGCATTTTGACGAGCAGATCGCATTCCGCTTCATAGTCAAACGGTAGCCCCTGTGATTCGTTACCCACCAGCAGAAACGTTGGCGTTTCGTATCTGGGCGTCTGATAATCAACGTCTGTATTGAGGCTCGTCCCGACCAGCTGTCCGGGACCGGATCTGAGCCACGGCACAAAATCCTCCCACCGCGCTGTCGCAATGGCCTGTGTGAAAATTGCGCCCATGCTCGCGCGCACGGCTTCCACTGAAAACGGATCGGTACAGTCGTCGATCAGGATCAGGCCGCCCGCGCCGACGGCATCCCCCGTCCGCAAGATCGTGCCAAGATTGCCCGGATCACGCAGCTTTTCGGCGACGATCCAGATGTTTGCAGTCGCCCGGTCAATCTTTGTCAGCGGCGTCAGTCGTTCGGGATAGACCCCGATCACGGCTTGCGGATTATCCTTGCCCGATAGTTTTGAGAGGATCTCTGGGCTTGTCACAAACACCTCACCGCCGGCCGCTTCCGTTGCCACGGTGAGACGCACGACCAGCGGATGCTCGGCGGTTTCAGGCGCATGCCAGATCATGTGGGGGAGGGCACCCACATTCATCGCCTCGGTCAATATGCGCAGGCCCTCAGCGAGAAAGGCGCCTTCAGCCTTACGGTGCTTCTTGTCGCGCAATCCCCGCACCCGTTTGACCAGCGGGTTGGAAAAACCGGTGATTTCCTTACTCAACGCTTACTCCGACTCGTGGAACTTGGCCTCGACCAGGTCAGCGAGTGATCCCACTGCCGCGTCCGCGCCGTCACCCACCGCGCTGATGACGATCTCATCGCCCATCGCCGCGCCCAGCATCATCAGCCCCATGATCGACGTGCCGACGACTTTGGAGCCATCCTTCTCCACCTCGACGACGGTGCCAAGGCCACTCGCCATCGTCACGAATTTGGCGCTGGCCCGGGCGTGAAGCCCCCGTTTGTTGGTGATCAGCACTGTTCTTGAAACGCTCATGCGGCTTGTTCTCCCAGCACTTCGGAGGCCACCGAAATATATTTACGGCCTGCTTCTCGGGCGGCGGCAACGGCAGCGACGACGCTCATCGTCCGCCGGGCGCCTTCCAGCCGGATGAGCATCGGCAGATTGACGCCCGCAATCACCTCAACCTTGCCGGTTTCCATGAGTGAAATCGCGAGATTAGAGGGTGTCCCGCCAAACAAATCGGTGAGGATGATGACGCCGCGACCGCTGTCGACCTTGGTAATGGCCATCGCGATATCGTTACGGCGCACTTCCATATCGTCATCAGGTCCAATACAAATGGCTTCAACCGCGCTTTGCGGGCCGACGACATGTTCCATCGCCGTCACAAATTCCACCGCCAGCCGGCCATGCGTTACCAACACCAAACCAATCATCAAAAACCCGCCTGCAAGCCTGTTATGTCTGTTCAACCGCACGCGACTCGCCCGCATGATCTGCCAGCGCGCCTAAATCGCGGTGGATCATGGTGGGCGAAAACCCAGCGTCACGCAACCGTTCTGCGACGCGTTCCGCGATATGAACCGAGCGATGTCTCCCCCCGGTACAACCAAATGCAATCGTTACATAGGCTTTTCCTTCGGCCCGGTAACGCGGCAACAGCACGAGCAATAGCTCCTCCATGCGCGTGACCACCTCGGAATAAGCCGGGTCTGCGCGGATATAGAGGCCAACGGCTTCATCTTTTCCGGTGAGTTCGCGCAGCTTTTCATCCCAGTAAGGATTGCGCAGGAACCGCATATCGAAAACCAGGTCAGCGTTGCGGGGTAATCCGCGCGCAAAGCCGAACGACATGATCGTGAGCACTGGTTCTCCGCGCGCATCCACTTCAAAGCGAGACCGTAAGTCAGACTTGAGATCATTGGTGGTCGACGCGGTGGTATCGATGACATGATCTGCCCAGCGGCGCAGCGGGGCGATCAGTTCCCGTTCGCGCGCGATGCCGTCGCTTGCCGGGCGATCCGGCGCGAGCGGATGGCGGCGGCGCGTTTCGGAATAGCGACGTTCCAACTCTGCCCCGGTGCAATCGAGGAACAAGGTCGCAATATTCTCGCCGTGATCATCGCGCATCGCTTTGATGCGATCAACGATGGCCTGGGCAGCAAAGCCGCGCGTTCTGCTATCTATGCCGAGCGCCAGCGGCCGCGTGCCGGTGGTTCCTTCGGTATCTCGCGTCGCCAACAAGCGGTCGAGCAACACGAAGGGCAGGTTGTCCACCACTTCCCAACCAACGTCTTCCAGCGTTTTCAGTGCGGTCGATTTACCCGCGCCCGACATGCCGGTCACCAACAATATCCGGTTGGGTCGCGCCTGCTTCATAGCTGGCGCACCAGCAGCTCGACCTTGATCGGCGCAGAGGGCTCGAGACCAGCAAGCGCGAAAACAGGGACATCCACCCCCGCCAACACACGGATGTTATCCCGTTCTGGCATGCGCGGTACGGGTTCACCCAGCACGATCATCAGCGCGACTGGCGCCGGCTTCCCAGCAGGCCAATCAACCACGCCAACGCCGCGCGCCTCGATCTTGCCGGCAATTGTTTCCGGGGCTGATGCGATCAGTCGTCCCTCTAGCCGCGTCAACACGGTGTAATCATCACTGATGAGCGCTGCACCTCGATCTGCGAGACGCAGCGCCAGATCTGATTTGCCGCTGCCTGAACGTCCGGCGATCAAAACAGCTTTGCCGTCAATCGCGACGCTTGAAGCGTGGAAACTTTCGGACGATAAATCTGGCATTACTTGGTCTCCACCGCGGGCAGGCGCACCGTAAAGCGAGCCCCGCGTTCACCCGGAGCATTTCGCTCGACGGCGATCGTGCCACCATGCCCGTTCACAATCGTCCGCGCAATCGAAAGGCCAAGGCCGGAATGGCGACCAAAATCTTCGTCTGCGGGGCGAACGCTATGAAAACGCTCAAAAATCGCGTCATGCGCGGCGTCGGGAATGCCGGGTCCATCATCTTCCACGCGCAAGATGATCTGCCGACCGTCCCGCGTAGCCGATATCCGCACGACGCCACCGGGGGGGGAAAAGGACACACCGTTGGACAGAAGATTGTCAATCACACGGCTCAATTGGGCGCTGTCTCCGTGCACTGTCGCGCTGCCTTGGCTTGGCCGCGCAAACGCAATTGAAATGCCGCCGTTTTGATCGCGGGCCAATCGTGCGGCAAGCAGTTCGGGGATCACGGTGCCGAGATCAATGCGCTCAAACGATGTGCGTGCCAACCGCGAGTCGATCCGCGACAGTTCGGCGATATCCGAAATGAGTCGATCTAGCCGCCGAACGTCCTGGCTGACGATATCGAGCAGTTGATCCCGGAGCGCAGGCTCTGAGACAAGGCGCAGGCTCTCGGTTGCGGAACTGAGCGAGGCGAGGGGGTTTTTGAGCTCATGCGCCACATCGGCGGCGAAGGCTTCAACACCGTCCATCTGTTCGCGCAACGTATGTGTCATATCGGAAAGGCTGCGCGCCAGCAGCCCGATCTCATCGCTGCGAAAGGGCAGGCGGGGGACGTTCACCTCACGGTCCCGCCCAGACCGAACGCGCTGCGCCGCTTGAGCGAGTGTGCGCAGTGGCACGGCAATCGTCCGCGCGAGAAACAGCGAAAGCAAAATAGATAATACGGAAATGATCAGGATGATCGTTGCGAGCCGCGTGCGCTCATCGCGGACCTTGTGCCGGATATCGACGGCATTCCAATCTGTGTGAAGTTTGAGTGGCATCTTGCCGAACACGGTTGCATCGGCCCAGATCATATGCGTCCGGTCGGCTGCCAATGCCCATCCCGAATGACCAGGTTGCCACTGGCTTGGCGGCGCGAAACCTTCAAAGAGAACCGGTCGCCCGGAATCGACGATGAATTCCACCGCCTCGTCAATCCATCCCGCTGGTTTGTCAGTCCAAGGGATTTCAGTGGCCTTGATAAGGTGGATATTCTCGCCCGTCTCATTCCAGCTATCGGCGACCATTTTTCCCGCAGGGTCTGCCAGCCTTAACCGTAAACCGGGCTGTTTGCCGAGACGGCCGATGAAGGCACGCTGCTGGCGGAGGGTCATTGGTCTCATGGCGGTCGCGATCAACTGCGCTTCCCGGCCAGATTGGTGAACCCGATCCTCAATCATCCGCAGGCGATAAGAATCCAGATAGAAAAAGCCCGCACCCAACAGCACCAGTGCAAACACATTCACCGCCAGTATGCGTTGCCTGAGCGACAATTTGCCGGTCCAGCGCCGCCAAAATCCGGGAGGCTCAGCCTCCTGAATAGCGATACCCGGCGCCGTAGAGAGTGTCGATTGCATCAAAATTCGGATCCACTTGGCGAAACTTGCGCCGCAAACGCTTGATATGACTGTCTATTGTCCTGTCATCAACATAGACATCGTCCTGATAGGCTGCGTCCATCAGTTGATTGCGACTTTTGACGACGTCGGGCCGGTGGGCAAGCGTCTCCAATATCATGAATTCAGAAACCGTCAGCGCAACGTCTTTGCCATCCCAGCGCACCCGGTGGCGGGCAGGGTCCATTTCGAGCCGCCCACGGGTAATGGCCAATGCCTCACCCGGCGTTAAATCTGCAACGTGCGGCGCATCTGATCGCCGCAAGATCGCGCGAATCCGGGCGATCAACAGTCGCTGGGAAAAGGGCTTGGCAATATAATCGTCGGCTCCCAACATCAGGCCGAGTTCCTCGTCGCTTTCGTCTGCTTTCGACGTCAGGAATATCACCGGCATTTTGGACGTTTGCCGCAATCGACGGAGCAATTCCAAACCGTCCATCCGGGGCATCTTGATATCGAAAACGCCGATATCAGCAGGATTTTCGGAAAGCGCCTTTAATGCTGACTCGCCGTCGGTGTAGAGGCGCGTGGCAAGACCGGCGGAGCGCAGCGCGATTGATACCGACGTCAGAATGTTGCGATCATCATCGACCAAAGCGACAGTTTCGGGAATGGCGGGCGGGGACGGCTCAATCGATTCCATATCTTTCAGTAAGCAGCCCCACGCAAACCGGCAAGTCAAGTTGCAGCAGGGCATGATAGCGCTGTCATCGAAAATATTTACCTTTAATGCCAAATTGCAAACGATTGCTGCTCTGGCCAATATTTGACCCCCCAAAATCGCTCCCCTATGCGATCCGCGAACCGAACGCATACCTATGCAGTGCTCGGACAGTTTAGATTCTACGGAGAATGAGCGTGGCCAATCCAGCACCCGCATATACACTTGCAACACAAGGCATTGAAACGCGGGCGGTTGTCCACTGGAATTTGCTGACCGCGCCACTTATTGAAGAATCGCTCAAGCGCGGTGAAGGCATTCTGGCAGTTGATGGGCCATTGGTGGTGGAAACAGGAAAACATACGGGACGCTCCGCCAAGGACAAGTTCATCGTGCGCGATGCTGAAACCGAAAACACCGTTTGGTGGGGCGCGACCAATAAGGGCATGACACCGGAACATTTCGCGGTGCTCAAGGCCGATTTCTTGGCGGAACTGGCCAAGAAGGAAACCCTGTTTGTTGCC
>JBJOLA010000138.1:0-3962 GCA_046045815.1 Pseudomonadota bacterium | reverse complement strand
TCAAGTCCGTGGCGCAAGGGGATAAACGGATCGTGCTGGTGGACGGCGTTGTGGCCGGAGCGATCAACCGGTTGCCGGGCAAAGGCGAAATCCGGTCCAATCTCGCGGCGGGGGGGCGTGCTGAAGAAGCCAAACTCACGGCAAAAGAGCAGGAAATCTGTGACGCGCTTGGTCCCGAACTCAAGAAGCGCGGATTGCTGTTCGTCGGGATCGACGTTATCGGCGGCGAATGGCTGACCGAGATTAATGTGACCTCACCCACGGGTATCGTCTCGGTTGATGCCTTCAACGGCGGCGACACGCCGGGGATGATCTGGGACGCTGTGGTCGCAAGGCTGGCCGCGCGATGACAAGTTTTCTGCCGGATTTCATCCGTGACCACGGCTATATCGGACTGTTCTTGCTGATGTGGTTTGAATGTTACCTGCCGATTTTCCCAACCGACGTGGTGATGCCGCTTTCGGGGATGATGGTGTCGCAAGGGACGATGACCCTCCCCGGCGCGATCATCGCAGGCGGCGGCGGGTCGCTGATGGGCTCGGTCAGCTGGTACTGGGTCGCGCGGTTGCTTGGCTATGACCGGTTCAAGTCTTTGGTGACGCGTTACGGCTGGCTGACGACGGTGACAGCGCATGAGGTGGACCGGGTGCAAGGTTGGTTTTCCCGTTTCGGGGCGTGGGTGATTTTCATAGGTCGTTGCGTTCCGGGCATCCGCCTGCTGGTGGCGATCCCAGCTGGTCTGACGGCGATGTCGTTCCCGCGGTTTCTGTTACTGAACATCCTTGGCACAGGACTTTCAATCACGATCCTGACGACGGCGGGCTGGCTGCTCCGTAACGAGTATCACAAGGTGGAACGCTACATCGGGCCGTTCACGAGCCTGCTGATCGGTGCGCTGTTTCTGTTCTGGCTCGTGCGGATGGTGCGGGGGTTTCTCCGCCGGAAATGATCCGGGCTCGCACGGAAATAAGGTGAACGCGATTGAGAATCGTCATCCTGAACGTGATTCAGGAACCAGCTAACAAAAGCCTGCGTAGCAGTCCCCAGCGCTCTACCTAGGGACGCTGCCGCGTCCGATTGCCTGCTGGTTTCCGGATCAAGTCCGGAATGACGACGGAAATGTGCGTTCACGCGATTGCACTGTCCGTGCAATCTTCTGAAATTGCTTTCTAGACTGACATCTGCTTGTGAGTGACCTCGCCTCGCGTAAAGAGTATGTCCATGACCAAGCCTGCCACTGTCCATATGATCGCCGCTGCCCGGCCCAATTTCATGAAGGTCGCGCCGCTATGGCATGCGCTGAACGCCGCACCTGACTTCACCCCCGTGATGATCCATACCGGCCAGCATTATGATCCCAACATGTCGGATGCGATCTTTGCCGACCTGAGACTGCCGGCGCCCGATCATCATCTCGGTGTTGGTTCGGGCAGTCATGCGGAACAAACCGGTACGGTTATGATCGCCTATGAAAAAATCGCACTGTTGGAAAAGCCCGATTGGCTGATCGTGGTGGGCGATGTGAATTCAACCGCCGCCGCCGCGATGGTTGCAGCCAAGCTCCACATTCGCACCGTCCATCTGGAGGCGGGCCTGCGCAGTGGGGACCGTTCTATGCCCGAAGAGATTAACCGGCTGGTGACGGACGCCATCTCGGACGTTTTCTGGACGCCATCGCCCGACGGGGATGCCAATTTGATCCGTGAGGGGGTTGATCCGGCGCGCATTACCCGGGTCGGCAATATCATGCTCGATAGTTTTGAGATGGTTCGCCCCGCGATTGAAGCGGCGAACGTGCCTGCAGAACTGGGCCTGATGCCGGGCAACTACGGCGTCGTCACCCTTCACCGCCCAAGCAATGTGGATGAAGATGGCCCGCTCAGCGCACTGGCCGAGGCGCTGATCGCGGTGCAGGCGCGGCTGCCGTTGGTGTGGCCGGTCCATCCGCGCGCGGCGAAGCGATTGTTGGACACGGGCCTTGGCGCAAGGCTTGAAGCGGCAGGGATCAAGCTGATCGAACCCGCCTCTTACATCCGCTTCATGTCACTGGTGCTGGGCGCGGCAGCCGCAATTACCGATTCGGGCGGCATCCAGGAGGAGACGACCTACCTCGGCATCCCGTGCCTGACCTTGCGCGACAATACCGAGCGGCCAATCACAATCAGCGAGGGCACCAATCAGCTGGTGACGGCGTCAACTTTGCTCGCCGAACTCGACACAGCACTCGCGCGCCCGAAAAGCACAAGACCGCGCCCCGAATATTGGGATGGGCAAACAGCGGCGCGCTGCGTGGCGGATTTGCGCGCCCGCTCTGCCTGATCAGCGAATGCCCCACCCTAGGTGGGCTTACTCAAATGGCGGAATCGGCTCATTCTTTGAAAGATTGTGGGCACGCTTGCGCCAGCTTTCGGAGAGGACGACAAAACCCGCCAGCGCGCGCACTGCAGCAGGGTCCGTCGCATGTTTGCCGCCGACCAACAGGCGGATCACGCGTGCGACTCGCAATTGCGGCAACGGGCGGTTGACCAGGACAAGCCGGTCCCCCGCCTCAGCATGGCCTTCTTCCAGAACCCGGTAATACCAGCCGCAGCGCGTCGATTCGAGCATGTCGGTGACGACGGCAGACTTGCCGAGTCGTTCGGCTTGCTTCCAGCATGGCTGCCGCCCCTGTGAGATTTCGACAAGTGCCGTGCCGAGCCGGTAGACATCCCCGATCGAGGCTTCGCTTTCGTCGATACCATAGACCGCAATATTTTCTCCAAATGCCCCGGCATCGCGGAGCACGGGCAATTGGCCGTAGCGCTGCTGCCAATAGGCGTAGTGATCGGTCGGGTAATGATGGATCGCCTTGTCGAGCCCGCCGTGGACCGACGGATCCGCCTGTTCATCCCCCTCGATGCCGAGAAAGCCAATCCTCACGCGCCCCATCACGGGCTTCTTGTTGATCGCGCTCAACATCCGTCGACGCCCGAGTGGGGCGATAGCGCCAACAAGTATCGTTTCGATTTCAAATTCATCCACGGCATCAATCCCTAGGCAATCGGTCACTTTACAGACGCCGACCATTTATTCGTCGAATATATACAAAGGACTGACGTTTTAGGAAGAGGGTAAGACAGAGACAGCGCTAGCGCGCCGAATGTTTTCGATAAACAGGGGTGCTGCTCATCGCAAAGCGCTTGGGTGTGGCACCGACTCACCTGCTGATAGGAGGTGATTCGTGATGCGATTCGGGCTGCACGTCAACATTTGTCGAGGAAAGACCGTTTGTGGCGCGTGGTTTGGCCGTGCAATCCACGCCTTGTAACCCGCACAGAAGCTCGGGATCGGCATAAAATTGTCCTATTTGGTATTTTACTGTTGACAGCGTCACGCTGTATTGGCATAAATGACCACATTGGAGAATTGCGAGTCGGGGTCGGGGCGGAAACGTTCATCGGCCCCTTTTCGTTTCTGGAGAGATTTCATGACATTCAAATCAAAAGCCGCACTGGTTGCGGAACCCCTTGTTGCGCCTGAAAAGCCCGTCAGCACGAAGTGGACGGCAAAGCAAAAGGCGGCGTTTCTGGCGCATCTGGCGGTCACGTCCAATGTGTCTGATGCGGCGCGCACAGCCGAGGTTCCGGTGCGTAGCGCTTATGCCCTGCGCCGCAAAGAACCGGCGTTTCGTGACGAATGGCACGATGCATTGTGCGAAGGTTACGCCCGGCTGGAAGCAGAATTGCTTGCCGCAGCGTTGATTGGCCCCAACGGCAATACCAAGGATGCCACGCTCAAATCCCGTGCCCAGAAATACCGACTTGGCGTCACATTGCTCTCCGCTCACCGTGCGACGGTGCGGGGCGGGATCAAGCCGGTGCTGCAAAAGGACGGTGCCGTATCGGTTCGTGCGCGCCTTGAGCACCGTTTCATCATCATGCGCGAACAGATGACGGGAGGCACCGATGGCTGATCCCGTCACC
>JBJOLA010000209.1:0-3063 GCA_046045815.1 Pseudomonadota bacterium | reverse complement strand
ATTCTAGCGCGGGCGAAGCGGTGTTGATGGTCAACGGCAAAATCTTGGGCGCGGCCTATTGCCCCGATCATATCTGTGTCTGGCCCAGCGTTGCGCTGCGCCCCGGACCCAATGAAATCTCCGCCACCAATAGCAATGGCAAGGACATGATTTCGGACAAGACCACCTGGAACGGGCCTGATCCTGCCAAAGGCGTCCATGTCGACTCTGGCGACATCTCAGGCCGAACACTCGGTACCCGCCGTTTCGGCTCGGACAATTTCGTTACCGGTGGCACCCCCGCTGTTCTCAATCAAGGTGGTTTCGGCAGACGCACCTCTCCTCGCAAAGTTGTCGTCGCGCCGGACCCGGCCCTCTATGACTATTGGCGGGAAGGCACAGCATTCAGCTATGCTATCCCGTTGGCGGACGGGAAATGGACGGTCACAATCCACACGTTCGAACCAAGCAGTGCCAGCGCGGCGGCGATGAGCGTGTCTGTTGGCGGCAAGATCGTCGTTCCTGCATTCAACGTCCTCAAGGCGGCAGGCGGCCCGCTGAAGGGCCTTGCCAAGTCCTTCGCCGTCACCGTGAAGGGCGGCATTCTTAAGCTCGATTTTGCCGGTCAAGCAGGCAAGGTGGCGGTTGCTGCTATCGAAGTGGCGAAGTGATGTGAGAAAAGGCGGCGCTATGCAGCGCCGGGCCGCGCGCGTGTATGGCCCTGACGCAAAAGCATATCTTGAATCTTAGGCTGTTTTAGTCCAGGCGCGCAGGCTTGTTGATGCGGGTTGTCCGCGCGGCGCAAAAGGACTGATTGATTATGGCGATGTTTAAAAATCCGGATTTCAAGGATCGGATGAAACTCGCAGCAGAAGCGAAGCAGAAGGCGCTTGAGAAACTGAAGGCGAAGCCTGCGATTGATCCAGCGGTTCTGGCCGAGCGGATTGCTGCTCAGGCGGCACGCGACGCAGCGATTGCGGAAAAGAGCGCGGCGAAACTTGCCGCGCGTCAGGCAATCGCTGAGGAGAAGGCGGCCGCAAAGGCATTGGCCAACGCGCCCAAGCCTCAGCCTAAGGTAGCGACCGCAGCCGAGATGAAGGCCGCGCGCGATGCCCGCTATGCTGCTCGGAAAATGAAGTAGCCAGGAAACCGGCCACCCAGTTTCGATGTGCTTGAGAACGCGGTGAGCAAGAATGCCTATATTTGCGACCACCCTGTTACTGCTGCAGACGTGGTGATTGGATCTCAGATATTGTGGGGCGTGCAGTTTGGCAGTTTGCCCAAGCGCGCGGGTTTTAAACCTCACGCCGCGCGACTTTTTGCTCGCCCCGCCTAAAGTCGCGGCAATGAAATAGACATGGCGCTCATGCCACAGCAATGTTCGTTAGATGCGGTGAAAGCTGCCTGACAGGTGCCAACGACCAATCCGCAGGCCTTACTTGATCTTGGTTTCCTTGAACTCGACATGCTTGCGCACAACGGGGTCATATTTCCTGAAGGAAAGTTTCTCAGTCTGGGTCCGTGGGTTCTTCTTGGTGACGTAGAAGAAGCCGGTGTCTGCCGTGCTGGCGAGTTTGATTTTGACAGTGGTCGGCTTAGCCATGACCCAAATACCTTTTCATGATTCGTTGAACACGCCGAAGCGCGGAATGGACGCGCATTAGATTCGTTGGCAGGAAAGTCAAGTGCACCTCCGGGGAAATTGCCCCTCGACTTGCACTGCGGTTCCTAAAAAAATACTCCCGCGTGGATCGTGACTATTCTAGGCGCGACGACACGCTAAGGGAGATAAATAGAGTGCATTTAGGAGAGGCAATATGGCCCATCATGTGGAAGGCAAATCGATCATCGTCACTGGGGCAGGGGGCGGCTTTGGTCGGCTGGTTTCGGGTAAGGCCGCCGCGCTGGGAGCAAAGTTGACCTGCGCCGACATTGATTTGTCGGCCGCCGAAGAAACCGCTGCTGCTATCCATGCGCATGGTGGCACAGCACAGGCGATCCGCACCGACGTTACCCAGATTGCGGAGATGAAGGCGCTCGCTGCGGCCGCGATCAAGGCTTACGGCGGGATCGATGTGATGATCAACAATGCCGGAATTATGCCGCTCGCTTTTTTCTCCGATCATGAAGCCGCTCTGGATGCCTGGAACCGCTGCATCGATATCAACATCCGGGGCGTCATGAACGGCATGATTGCTGTTTATGATCAGATGATCGCGCAGGGCCGCGGCCATATCATCAACCTTTCATCGATCTACGGCAATTTCCCGGTGACGGGGGCCGCAGTCTACGGCGCGTCCAAAGCGGCGGTTAATTTCCTTTCAGAATCGCTGCGGGTTGAAGCGCGCGGGAAGATCAAGGTGACAATTGTGAAGCCTACTGGTGTTCCCGTCACCGGCCTGTCAGCAACGGTGATCAATCCAGAAGCTGGGATCGGGATTGTCGCCCACAATATTGGTGCTTTCGGAGAGATGATGGGCCAAATGGCAGAGGGGACCTTCCCGCCGGAACGGCTCGATGCCAACAGTATTGACTATGCCAGCCTAGCCCCAGAACATATTGCTGACGCCATCATCCACGCCATCAACCAACCCTGGGGTGTGTCCATCGGTGACATCACGATCCGCGCGTCGGGGGATCATTTCGTTTTGTAATCATGGCGGCGAACGGACTTCCCTAATGCGCAAACTTCGCTACAGACCCTTTCGCCAGAGGGTTGGGCGACCGCCGCTGCGTGGGTAACTGCGCAGGGGAGGAAAGTCCGGGCTCCAGCGAGGAACGGTGCCGGATAATGCCCGGCCAGGGTGACCTGAGGGAAAGTGCCACAGAAAATAGTCCACCGCATTTCGATGCGGCCAGGTCGAAACGGTGCGGTAAGAGCGCACCGCGCCTCTGGTAACAGCGGCGGCACGGCAAACCCCACCGGGAGCAAGATCGAATAGGGATGGCATATGGGATCCTCCTCCCAGTCGTCCGGGTTGATTGCTTGAGCAGGCTGGCAACAGTCCGCCTAGAGGAATGGTCGCACAACGTTTTCGGACGTGGACAGAACCCGGCTTATAGACCCTCTGGCATTTTCACTTG
>JBJOLA010000126.1:0-3219 GCA_046045815.1 Pseudomonadota bacterium | reverse complement strand
GAAGTGACCCAATCCGGTCTCCACGGTGCAAACCGGCTGGCATCCAACTCACTGCTGGAATGTTTCGTATTCGGCGATTCAGCCGCGCGCGATATACTGGACCATTGGGAGGCGCTCACATTGCCGCCGCCGATCCGGGCATGGGATGAAAGCCGTGTGACGGACAGCGATGAAGAGGTTGTCATTCAACAATGCTGGCGCGAAATTCGCCATTTCATGTGGAATTTCGTCGGTATCGTCCGCACTACCAAGCGGCTCGAACGGGCCAAGCACCGGATTGATCTGCTCCGCCAAGAGGTTGAGGATTATTACCGCAACTTCCGCGTTACGCCGGATTTGATCGAGCTCCGCAATCTTGTGGAGGTGGCAGACCTGATCATCCGATCCGCCCTCCTGCGCCACGAAAGCCGGGGCTTGCATTACACGCTCGACTATCCCGACACACTGCCAGTAGCGGTGGATACCGTGTTAGTGCCTTAAGCGACCCGGCGGCTGGTCTCGTTTAACCAGGCACGCGCCTGACGCTGGGCTTCTGCGATTTCTCTTGCAGTCATGTCTTCAGCGATTTCCGCGCGACATTCCTGGCCCCGCTCGTTGCCGTTTACCGCCGCAAGGTTGAACCATTTGTGGGCCTGGATCAAATCGACGTTGATGCCCCCAGCGCCGGAAGAATAAGCGATCCCCAGTTCGTAATAGGCTTCTGGATCCCCATTTGCTGCATCGGCCATCCGGCTTTCGATGAGAAAGTTGGCGCTTCTAAAGCTACTTGCCATGATTTATGTCCCCTGTCTTAACTCTGACAGTGGGGTTGTCACCGAAATGGTCATAATAAATGGTTAACGCGGTCGTTACTTTTTTGGGTTGACCGCGATGTTGTCGATCAATCGGGTGGTCCCGATCCGGGCAGCCACCATCAAACGCGCCTCCCGGTCTAGCTTTTCCAGAGGCTCAAGCGATGTCGCATCCACCAG
This sequence comes from Pseudomonadota bacterium, assembly GCA_046045815.1. GTDB lineage: Bacteria > Pseudomonadota > Alphaproteobacteria > Sphingomonadales > Sphingomonadaceae > Aquisediminimonas. The sequence goes on along the minus strand of JBJOLA010000126.1, from coordinate 2,248 downwards.
CGCCACATAGTCGATGCTTGAAAAACCGGCTTGGAGCAGGTTTGACTTTATTTCTCCTAATGTCCCCGCGATAAGTGCGCCCCTTGCAATGTCCGAAGCAGCGGCACGCAGTGATGTTGGAATGGCAACTGCGGCAGCGCGCTCCGCCTTGGTCAGATACGCATTGCGCGACGACAAAGCCAAGCCATCGCCTTCACGCTGTGTGGGCATGGCGATGATTTGCACACCGAGATCAAGATCAAGCACTATCCGGCGGATGATTGCCAACTGCTGCCAGTCTTTTTCGCCAAAAATCGCGACGTCCGGGCGGACCTGATTGAGCAATTTGGCAACAATTGTGGCCACGCCGTCAAAGTGGCCAGGCCGCGCATCGCCGCAAAGCACATCTCCTAGCCCGGCAACCGACACGTTGGTCGCAAAGCCTTGCGGGTAGACCTGATCGACACTGGGCAGCCAGATGACAGACACCCCGGCTTCGGCCAGCAACGTCGCATCTTCCTGTTCCCGGCGGGGATATCTGTCGAGGTCCTCATTCGCGCCAAATTGCTTTGGGTTGACGAAGATCGAGACAATAACATGATCGGCCTGCTGCTTGGCAAGGGTGACCAACGCCATATGCCCCGCATGAAGCGCCCCCATCGTTGGGACCAGCGCGATAGTCCCCCCCTCAGATCGGATCAATCTGGTACGATCTCGCAAAAGATCGAGGTGACGGATGATTTGCACGGGCGGTCCGGCTCCGATATGAGAGGAGCTGTTTCCTAGACGCGTGGTCCAAGGAGAATCAAGGGGCTAGGTCGCGTTGCATATTGAACGAAAATCGCATTTTATCGTCTTTGCCAATGAAAAGGGCGGCACAGGCAAGTCCACGACGGCAGTGCACGCTGCTGTTGCCCTTGCGGCAACGGGGCACCGGGTGGCTGCGATAGACCTTGATCACCGTCAGAAGACGATGACCCGTTATTTCGACAACCGCGAAGCAACCGCGCGGCGCCGACAGCTTGAATTGCCGTCCCCCCGCCATGTCGCCCTCGATTTGCTGACGCCTGCTGGGCTGGATCAGGAAATTGCGCGAATCGGTTCAAACGCCGATTTCATCGTGATTGATACGCCGGGCCGCGATGATCCGGTTTCCCGCGCTGCCATCGCCAAGGCGGATACGATCGTAACGCCTATCAATGATAGCTTTGTTGATCTAGACCTGATCGGGCAAGTTGATGCCGAAACTTTCAAGGTAAAGAAACCGAGCTTTTATGCCGAATTGATCTGGGATTTGCGCAAAGTTCGCGCCCAAGCGGATGGTACAACGGTTGACTGGGTCGTGCTCCGCAACCGGCTTCAGCATATCGAGGCCAACAATATGCGCCGGGTTGGCCTGGCGCTGACCGAACTGTCCAAGCGCGTTGGCTTTCGGACGATTGGCGGGCTTGGCGAGCGGGTGATCTACCGGGAGCTTTTTCCCAAGGGGCTAACCTTGCTGGATGTCGAAGCGATTGGCGGCATCGGCATCAGCCATATCGCTGCACGTCAGGAACTCCGCGAAATGGTGGCTGGCTTTGCCCTTCCCGTGCGTAATTCTGATCAGCAGGAGCTGATGTTCGCATGAAGTTTCTGGTCTTCCTGGCTCTGCTTGGTGCTCTCTACTTTTTGGGCAAGCAGGCGCTTGGACAGAGCAAACCAATGTCTGCTGGCGAAGCGGCCAAATTGCTTGGTATCACGACCGATGCAGATGCGGAGGCCGTCGTAGTTGCACACAAACGCTTGATCGCCAAGGTTCATCCTGACACAGGCGGCAGTGCTGCGCTCGCGGCACAGGTCAATCAGGCGCGAGATATATTGTTGCGCCGTATTACGGGTTAAAGCGTCATTATGCCCCACATATTCAATCCAACCGCGCTGCGTGAATACGACATCCGCGGGATCGTCGGCAAAACGATTTTTGCAGCGGATGCCTATGCGATTGGCCGCAGCTTTGGCACGATCATCGTGCGCGGCGGCGGCAAATGCGTTGCTGTTGGCTTTGATGGCAGGCTTTCCTCTCCCGAACTAGAGGCAGCGTTGATCACAGGCCTGACCGAGAGTGGCGCAGATGTTGTCCGCGTCGGCCTAGGGCCAACCCCAATGCTCTATTATGCTGAAGCAGAATTGGACGGCGTGGACGGCGGCATACAAATAACAGGGAGCCACAATCCCGCTGACTATAACGGCTTCAAGATGGTGATAGGTCATGCGCCCTTTTACGGCGCTG
>JBJOLA010000113.1:0-2722 GCA_046045815.1 Pseudomonadota bacterium | reverse complement strand
ACTGGGCCCCTCGCTAGGCACGCTCGATTTCGATCGTCTTGCGCTGGATGAGGGCGGGCGTTTCTCGCTTCTGCTCAGCACACAGAGGCCAGCAGACTGGGTGGGGGACTGGCACCGGCTTGATCCTTCGGCGCGTTCGCTAACGCTGCGGCAGGCGAGCTATGACTGGGGTACAGAGCGAGAGGCGCGGATTGCGATTGAACGGGCCGATAAGGCGCACCACCCGCGCCACTGGTCGGCAAACGATATCAACGAACGACTGACAGCGCTTGCATCTTACCCCAAGCGGCTTTCGGGCATGGCCTTGGGTTTCATCAAGGCGCAGCGTGACAAAGGATTGTGGAACACACTTGAGCATGATGATTGGGCCGGGCGCGGCGGCGTGCAGGGGCAACATTATTATCAAGGCCTTTTCCGGCTCGAACCGGGGCAGGCATTGCTACTGGAAACCGAATTGCCTGAAACAGTGCGCTACTGGAACATCCAGCTGTCCGACATGATGTGGAACAGTGTTGACTGGATGAACCGGCAATCGAGCCTAAACGGTGGGCAGGCGCGCATTGATGCCGATGGGAAGTTCCGGGCGGTGATTGCGCTTGAGGATCCCGGCATACCCAATTGGCTTGATGCCGGCGGCAACAGCGAGGGCGCAATCATGCTACGCTGGACCGAAGCCAGCAGCGGGCCAGCTCCGACGCTTCGGCTAATAAGTCTTGCCGATCTCCGCGCGCAATTGCCAGACGATACGCCCAGTATTTCACCCCAACAGCGTGAAGAGCAGTTGCGCGCGCGACGCCGTAGCGTTCAATTGCGGCGGCGCTGGTAGGCTGGACTTCACCCTCGACCAAACTTCGAAGGATTAAAACAATGCAATTTCCCGAACCCATCATCCCCGCCCACGTAGACCCTTCGCTCGTTCGTGCGTTTCCTTACGTCTTTGGCATGACGACGCGAGACGATCCTTTCGCGAATTGGGCCACCGCTGTTCATGAAGGGCCGGGTATCTTTTATGCGCCTCACGCCTATCCAGGCGGCACGCCCGCGTGGATCGTTCGCAGGGTGGAAGATTTGCGAAAAATCTATTTCGACACGGAAACCTTTTCCAGCAAGGATTTTTCACCCTATTCCAAGATGATCGGTGACACTTGGACAAACCTGCCGGTGGAAATCGATCCGCCGCATCACGCCAAATATCGCGCCTTCATCAACCCGCTTTTTACGCCGAAGGCCATGACAAAGCTGGAAGGCAAGATACGCAGCTACGCGATCGAATATATCGAGGCCTTTCGCGCGCGCGGCACGTGCGAGTTCATGTCCGAATTTGCATTTGAATTCCCGATCAAGGTGTTCCTTGAGCTCATGGATTTTCCACTGAGCAACACCAAACAGTTTTTGGAGTGGGAAACTGGCCTCCTCCATGAAATGGATATGGCAAAAATGGCGGAAGCCACACGCAATGTCGTGGGCTTCCTTCGTGAACAGATTGAGGATCGCCGCAAGAGTCCGCGGGACGATGTGATCAGCTATGCGCTGGCTGTCGAAGTCGAGGGCCGCAAACTCGATGATGATGAACTGGTGGGCTTTGCCTTCAATCTCTTCATTGGCGGGCTAGATACGGTTTCTACGAACATGGGACTGCATTTCCTGCATCTGGCGCGCAATCCGCAGGATCAGAAGTTTCTGAAAGACAATCCGGAGCGTATTCCGAACGCTCTCGATGAAATGATGCGCGCCTATGCCGCTGTCACAACTTTCCGAACCTGCACCAAGGAGACGGAATTTAGTGGTGTGAAAATGATGCCGGGCGACAAGGTGGCTATTCACACGACGCTGGCTGGCCGCGACCCGGAAGAGTTTGCGGACCCTGGCCAAGTCCGGTTTGATCGCAATCCGCGACATGTGTCATGGGGTTATGGCCCGCACATGTGCGTGGGGATGCATCTTGCCAAACGCGAAATGCGGATCGCCATCGAAGAGTTCGTCAACCGCATTCCGCAATTTGCGGTCAAGCCCGATCATGAGATCGAATATACTTTAGGGATGATCCAGCCTGTTACCCTGCCTCTGGTTTGGTAGCGGAGCAAAAAGCGCGGTTCAGGCCGCGCCCAGCTTTTCCACCCCGCCGGTTAGAACCTTATCTCCCATGCGCACGCGGGCCTGTTCCTCGGCAGCCAAGCCTTGCGATGTTGGATTCTGCACGGCGTCTTTGGTGAGCTTGTCAGTAAGATGCTCCCAATGCGTGACGCGAAGAGACGCCTGATCCACGCAAGGTGCTCCGGCCAACAACGGCGTGCCCTGCCAAGCCTGCCACGCGCCCACATCATTCACCTTGTAGATGCCGACATAATTATATGACGGCGTGGTCGGGATCATCTGGCCATAGCTGCGGAACATCAAGAAGCCCGCTGATTGAACGCCGGGACGTTTGGCCGCTTGTGGAAAATACTGCTCGACATACCAGTCTCGAAAATTCTGATCCTGCCCTGGCATGGCGTTCAACTGCTCCAGAACCACACCGCCACAGTGGCGAATTGTAGGGTCATTGTCGCGGAAGGCCAGCGGGTAATAATGATAGTCTTCGAGCACGCTATCATCGATGGCGTTGGTCACCATCATCCGGCTGGTCAGCGCGTTTTCCCAATGCTCGCGTGAGAAGCGTTCGGCATCGAAAACATCATAAAGCGCGAGGCATTGCCAGTCGAAACTGCCCGGCAAATCCATC
>JBJOLA010000082.1:0-3877 GCA_046045815.1 Pseudomonadota bacterium | reverse complement strand
GATCAAGATCAGGCGTGGAAAAGGCGACATGATGAAATCCGAGGATCGCCACAGCTTAGAGCGTCGGCTTCGGCAGGTCTGCATCATCCTGCAGATACCAATTCACCCATTCGTGGAAATATTGATTGCCCCGTTCATTCTGGCCGAAGATGAGGTCATCATGCGCACCCGCCTGCAATCCCTTTTGAATGTCGAGGCCGATCAGATAATCTTCATTATAGGTCACATCGCGCAGGAAATTTATCATACCTTCAACCGCTGCCAAATCTTCGGCATCCTTGGCGGGGGTTTTGCGGGCATAGAGCAACACGGTGCGGTTCTTATCCGGCGTTGGCCCGGGGAAGAGTTGAGCAATTTGCGCGAGTTCTGGCGCGAGGAATGCCGAGACGTTGGGAAAAAGAATACGGACGAAATCAAAGCCGTTGTTCTCCTGGGTTCCCCAGTCTTCGCGCGGAACTTTGCGTATTTCGCCAATCGCGCGGTGCGGGAAGCCGATGCGCAAATTGGGGCCGAAAGCCTCATAATGCGTGACGTTTGACGGCGTGCGCGGGTGGATCGTTTCCGGGTGAAGCTGGGCGAAGTGATAGCCTTCCAGATAGCCATCAAAGGCGATTTTCCAATTCGCCCCTTCAATCACGCGCGATCCAAAAAAGGTCCAGTCCTTCAGGCCAGCGGCCTCAAAATCTAACAGATAGTCGCCGTAATAGGCATCCAAATCCATCGGAGCGTCGGGCGTGAGCACGACAAAAATCATGCCGCTTCGTTCTTCGCAGGCCAGTTCCTTCAGCCCCTTGGTTGATTTATCAATGGCGCCAAATTTCTGCGGGTCTGCCACCCCGATCAACTTGCCATCGGCGCCGTAAGTCCAGCCGTGATAGATGCAGGTGAAACGCGGGCAATTGCCATGGCCTTCTTTGGCAACAGGCGCGCCCCGGTGCGAACAGACGTTGAGGAAAGCACGGACTTTGCCGTCCTTATCGCGGTTGATCAGGATCGGCAGGCCCACTGCGTCCATCGCCTTATAATCGCCTGGCTTTGGCATTTCGCAGGTGAGCGCCAGCATCAACGGCACGCGCTTAAAGATCAACTCCATCTCCGCGCCCCATTGATCGGGATCGGTGTAGCTGCTGGTGGGCACAGTCATGCTCTTGTCGGTCATGAAGGTTTTGCCGTTTTCAACATAGTCGAGCATTGTTTCAGCGACAGTGCCGATAATTTCGCGGTTCATATGGGGATCCTCGCCGTCTGATTTCTCGCATTGGAGCAAAGCCAGGCGCTCGCGACAAGCTGCGAATGGTGACAGGTTAGGGCGCGCGCGATGCCTGTTCGCGACTGCACCCTAAGACATTGGGGAGTGGCAACCGATCCCGTTTGAAGAATAGGGCGATGAGGATCACCAGACGCGCCAGCAAGGCCGCATGACAAGGGATAGCGATGATGACGGCAGACGGAAAATGGGATCTAGAGGCTGATGTTGTCGTGCTGGGCTCTGGTGGCGCGGCGATGACAGCGGCGATTGCGGCGCATGATTTCGGCGCGAAGGATGTGGTCATCCTTGAAAAAAGCGGCATGGTCGGCGGCACCACTGCCATGTCAGGCGGAATGCTATGGATTCCGGGAAATCACCATCAGATCGCAGCGGGTATCGCGGAGTCTGATGATGATATTGTGGCCTATCTCGACGCGCTTGCGCCGGGCCAGCTTGATCCCGATACGCTAGGCGCGTTCATGGAGCGTGGGCCGGAGATGCTGCGCTTTCTGGAGGACAAGACCCCCGTCCGCTTCCACGCTTATGCCGACTTCCCCGATTATCAGCCCTATATGCCCGGTGCCAAACCCGATGGCGGGCGCTCGCTAGATAATGAGGCCTTTTCCTTCGAACGGCTTGGCAAATGGGCGTCACGAGTGAACCCCAGCAAGATGGCCTATCCGCTTCGTGGCAGCCTGATGGAGGCAGTCGGCGGGACACTTGATGAAGGCACGCTCGCCGAACGCGAAAAGGGCGACTACCGGGGATTGGGCCAGGCGCTGGCCGGGGCGTTGTTCAAAGCTGCACTCGATCGCGACATCCCGGTTGAATTCGAGAAGCGCGCCCGCAAACTGATCAAGGACGGTGACACGGTGACCGGCGTCATCGCCGAGGATGCCAATGGCAAGGATTTTCGCGTACGCGCCCGTCGCGGCGTGGTGATCGCTACCGGTGGATTTGAGTGGAATGAGCAACTGGTCAAAACCTTCTTGCGCGGGCCACTTACTGGTCCAGTCAGCGTGCCGGAAAATGAAGGCGACGGCTTGCTAATGGCAATCGAGGCGGGTGCGCAGCTGGGCAACATGCAAAACGCCTTTTGGATGCAGAGCGCGCTGGAATTCAAGCCGCAGCACCGCAATGCCAAACCCAATTATATGCTGGGTTCGGATGAGCGCGCCCGTCCAGGCGCCATCCTTGTCAACCGTGCGGGCAAACGCTTTGTCAACGAAGCGGCCAACTACAACGCGGTGGGCAAGCAAGTGGTTGCCTTTGACGCGGGGACCCATTCATACGCCAACTTACCCTACTGGCTGATCATCGATCAACGCTACAAGGACAAGTACCCGACCTTCACCTCTCCGCCAGGATCGCCCATCCCCTCCTATATGATGCAGGCCGAAACGCTGGAGCAGATAGCGGAAATGGCGGGAATCGACGCCGCTGGACTGGTCACCACCGTCGCTCGGTTCAATGACATGGTCCGCGGCGGCCACGACGACGACTTCAATCGCGGCGACAATAGCTATGACAATTTCTACATGTGGGGCGATCCCGCCTTCGAAGCCCCATACCGCACGCTGGGCGTGATCGATCAGGGGCCATATTATGCGGTCAAAATGGAATCAGGCGCGCTAGGCACTGCCGGTGGGCCTAGAGTGAATGGCGATGCGCAGGTGCTCGATTGGAACGACCGCCCAATCCAGGGGCTTTATGCTGCTGGGAACGCCACGGCCGCCGTGCTCGGAGAGGCTTACGGCGGTGCCGGCGGTACGCTGGGGCCGGGTATGACATTCGGTTATATTGCCGGCCACCACTTGGGCACCCATCGATGATTTGGAGATTCCGCTCGCGGCTGCACGCGGCCATGACGCTTACGTGATGGCAAAATTTCCTTCACATTTGACGCGCTACATCGATGGTTTTTGGCGCGGGCAGACATTGGCCGATATGGCTGATGCGCTGGTGGCGGCGGATGCCGACGCGCCAATGTTCCATGCTGGTGAGAGTATGTTCACGCGGGGGCGGATTGCCGAGGATGCACAAGCCTTATCCGCAGCGATGGCTGGGCTGGGATTGAAACCCGGCGACGTCATCAGTTTCCTGACGCCCAATTGGGTGGAGGCGGCGGTGATTAACTTGGCCGCCGCAATATCTGGCCTGATCGTCAATCCTATTGTCCATATCTACCGTGATGCCGAAGTCGCAATGATGCTGAGCGATTGCGGGGCAAAGATGTTTTTCATCGCGGATAGTTTTCGAGGGTATAGCTATGCCGATATGGCGGGACGGCTTCGCCCTAATCTGCCCGATCTGGCGCACATCGTGCTGGTGCGCGGCGAACGTGCGGGAATGCTTTGCTATGACGCGCTGATCAACGGCGCACGCGGTAAGGCATTCGCGCGGCCAAAGGTTGATCCGTCTTCTGTCAAACTGCTGCTCTACACCTCCGGCACAACGGGGCGACCCAAGGCCGTGCTCCACAGCCATAACAGCCTGACCCGTGCGGTTGAGTGCTGCGTGAATCATTGGGGTATTGATCCCGGGGATGCGATCATCATGCCTTCCCCCGTCACCCATGTCAGCGGCTATTCAAACGGGCTGGAACTGCCCTTTATCGCGGGTACGCAA
>JBJOLA010000063.1:0-3130 GCA_046045815.1 Pseudomonadota bacterium | reverse complement strand
CATGGCAACCCGCCGCGCAGCAAATAGAGCAGGGCCTCGACGATCTGCCGGTAACTCCACACCGGCGGTCGTCCCCGGTGCGAACGAGCTGGAAACAACGGCTCCAGAACCGCCCATTCCGCATCGGTCAAATCGCTTGGTAAACGCAGCCCGCTTCGGGCAAACTGCCTCCGGGTGGTGTCAGTCCACATGTGATCCTCCGTCGATGCTTCGCAACACCGATTGAATCACAACACGCTGATATCACCCAACTTCTTTTTCGGTCAGGCTCTAAACAGCCGCAAGCTGCACTTGGGCGCTGCGCCACTTTTGCCCCACGCTCCCGAACCGGATTCACCGCCTCGATCTTGAACTCCCGGCTGAACTTGCGTCGTTCCATCTTCGTCCTCCAGTTCCAAAAACACCTTAACTTGGTGTCCATGAAACCGGCAGCAGCTAAGACTGTTAGACCTGACGCTCTTGAAACCATCCCGATACGAAATCCAGAAACAGCCTTGTCTTAAGACTGGAGCTGCTGCCATCGCGAAAGAAGGCGTTGAGTTCGATCTCAGCGGCCTGCCATTGAGGCAAGAGCCTGACGAGTGACGCGGCCTCGGGAGAACCGTTGACATAGCCAACCGGCAGCGCGCCTATCCCCTGCCCGGCAAGCGTTGCGGCCATGATCGCTACGGCATCATTGCTCAGGAAACGCGGTTCGAATTCGGGGACCACTTCAATTTGCGAGCCGCCGTTACGCAACTGCCAGACGAACCGATCACCAGAGAGCGACTGGGTGAAGGCGACCACCTTGTGCGTTTCCAGTGCGGACGGGACGGCGGGCGCGCCGTGTGCTTCCAGATAGGCGCGACTGGCATAAAGCCCAATCTCGACACGCCCGACGAGGCGAACCGCATGCATCGTTTGTCGCAACACACCCGGCCAAATCAGCACATCCAATTGATCTTCGTTCAGTCCCGAATCATCGTTGATCGCGATCAGGCTGATCCGGAGTGCCGGGTATTGAAGCATCAAATCAGCAATCAACGGCAGCAGAAATCGCACACCAATGGCACTAGGGGCACCAATTCTCAGCAACCCCTCGGGCTCGCTCTGGAGCGCTTGCACCTCGCGCTCGGCAGTCTCCATCGTCTGGATCGCCTGCCGACAATGGGCGTAGAGCTTTGTTCCCGCCTCGGTGAGCGAAAGCGAACGGGTTGTGCGGTTGAGCAAGCGGATGCCAAGTTCGGCCTCAAGGTCGCTTACCCTTTTGCTCACCGTGGTTTTGGGCAAACGTAGCTTGCGTGCAGCCGCTGTAAAGCCGTTTGCATCGACGACGGAGGCAAAAATGGCAGCGCGGTTCAAATCCATGATTGTCCCATATCATGGACAGACTGATCATAGAATAGCGAATTGTCGAACAATGGTGATCCCCCTATTGTTTAGTTTCAATCGGAGAGCCCAGATGACTGACCTAGCCCGTTTCAAAGAAACAGCATCCGCTTATGACTTGCCGACGCCAAGTCATGATGCGAGCCTGACCGAGGTCGAACGCGGAACGCCAATGGGCGAGATGTTGCGCCGCTATTGGCATGTGGTTTACAAATCAGACAAGCTCACCGACCTTCCCGTCAAAATCCGCGCGCTCGGCGAAGATCTCGTGCTCTTCCGCAAGACGACAGGCGAAGCGGGCCTCGTCTATCCGCGCTGCGTTCACCGCGGCACTGATCTTGTTTACGGAAAAGTGACGGAAAAGGGCATTCGCTGCTGCTATCATGGGTGGACGTTTGAGACCGATGGCCGCTGTGTCAGCCAGCCGTGCGAACCCAATGATGGCGGCAAGGGCAAGAATGCGGTGCGCCAGCCCTGGTATCCGGTTGAGGAACGCTATGGCTTCATTTTTGCCTATTTGGGGCCGCTTGACCGCAAGCCCCCCCTGCCCCGCTATGACCTGCTGGAAAATATCCCCGAGGGCTGGGAAATCATCGCTGACGACACGTCAATCCCCTCGGGTGGCGCGGGCTATCTGCCATGCAACTGGTTGCAACATCATGAGAATGGCATTGATCCGGCGCACGTCCCCATTGTTCACGAGCATCAGTTCCCACCAATGATGGCGAAGGCCGATGTGGTGAATGAGTTCAAATCCTTCGATGACCGCATTTATGGTCACGGCATTTTCAAGCTTGACGGCATGATGATGGATTTTCAGGTGGAGATCGTCATCCCCAATGTGCGCATCATCCCTAGCCCATTATTGCCGGTGCCACGTCCTGACGGTAAATCGGACCAGATCAGCTGGACTTTGCCCAAGGACAACACCGACACGATCATCTTCACCGCCATCGTCCAACCCAAGGATATGCAACCGGCGGGTGACTTTGAGCTTTACAACGGCAAAGCGTGGCGCGACCTGACCGATGAAGAGCATCAACGCTTCCCCGGCGATTTTGAGGCGCAGGTTGGCCAGGGGCCGATCACGCTCCATTCGGAGGAGCATCTTGTCAGCTCGGACAAAGGCATCGTGCTGTTGCGGCGGCAATTGCAAGCTGCGGCTAAAACAGTTGCAGAAGGCGGCAACCCTCCCCTCACCTTCGGGCCGGACGAGATTTATGTCGAGACCGTCGCCGGGTTCAAGATGATGGAAAACCCAGATTATGTCGCGCCAGCCGAAGACGAGGCTGCACCCGTTGAAGCCGCCGTATCGGGCGTTGATGGTCGGTGGAACCTGACGATGGCGACACCGATGGGCGACCAGAAGGTTGAGCTGATCTGCACCGCTGCGGGCAACGCACTTACCGGCGTCATGTCGGGCGATGATGGCGACGTGCCGATCGCCAAGGGCAGTGTCAGCGGCAACCGGCTTACTTGGGAAAGCAAAATTACCAAGCCCATGTCGATGACGCTTAAATATGATGTCACCGTCAACAGCGATACATTGGAAGGTACGTTCAAGCCGGGAATGTTTCCCAAAGGCAAAGTCACCGGAACGCGAGGCTGATGCGCCTTCCCACCTTCTTCATTCCCCATGGTGGCGGGCCGTGCTTCTTTATCAAGCCGGAGGATTTGCCGCCGGGAATGCCCAAGGATACGTGGCATCCGCTGGAAGCCTATCTGCGCGGAATTCCCGCCGATGTTGGCCGCAAGCCAAAAG
>JBJOLA010000050.1:0-6789 GCA_046045815.1 Pseudomonadota bacterium | reverse complement strand
TGGCGTTGATGCCTGGCGCAGGCGGTGAAATTGGCCGCGCGCTGACCGCCCATCCCGGCATCGACGGCGTCGCGTTCACGGGCGGCACTGAGACGGCCTGGGCGATCAACCGGACGCTGGCAGCGCGGGACGGCCCGATCATCCCCTTCATCGCTGAAACTGGCGGCCTTAACGCAATGTTCGTCGATACGACTGCGCTGGCTGAACAGGTGGTCGATGATGTGATCGTGTCCGCGTTCGGCTCGGCTGGTCAGAGATGTTCGGCGATGCGGTTGCTGTTCATCCCCCATGATAGCGCCGACGAATTGATCACCTCAATTAAGGGCGCGATGGATGCCCTCGTTATCGGCGATCCTTCTCAGCCCGAAACCGATATCGGGCCAGTGATAGATGCCGATGCAAAGAAACTATTGGAGGCGCATGTTGCCCATTTGGCCGCGACCGCAACCATGCTCCACCGCTGTTTGCTCGACCCTTCACTGGGGCCGGGGCATTGGTTCGCACCAACCTTGGCTGAAATTTCCGGCGTAGATTATCTGGCAGGCGAAGTTTTCGGACCCATCCTGCATATCATCCGCTATTCACCGTCGGAGCTCAAGGCGGTCGCGGCTACGCTTGCAGCGAAACGCTACGGCCTAACCTTGGGTATTCACAGCCGGATCGACGGCTTCGCGCGCGAGGTTCAGGGCCTCGTTCCCGCTGGTAATGTCTATATCAATCGTTCGATGGTCGGCGCTGTCGTCGGCGTGCAGCCCTTTGGCGGAGAAGGACTATCGGGTACGGGCCCCAAGGCGGGCGGGCCACACGCGCTGTTCCGTTTCGCCACGGAACATGTGGTGTCTGACAATATAGCCGCGCGCGGCGGCGATCCGGCCTTGCTTAGCCTGGGATGAATCTGCGGCCGACGCGCTGGTCAAGAATTTGACGCTGGCGATGGGTGCGCGGATTGAGAAACTCAAGTGGATGGCACCCGAAACCAAGGTAAAAGCTGATGCCAAGCTAAAGGCCTTCACCACCAAAATCGGCTATCCTGAAAAGTGGAGAGACTATTCAGCGGTCAAGATTGAGGCGGGCGATGCGTATGGCAATGCGGTGCGCGCGACCGAATTTGAATATCAGCGTCAACTCAGCAAAATCGGCAAGCCCGTGGATCGCAGCGAATGGGGCATGACTCCGCAAACGGTGAATGCTTATGCCAACCCGCTGATGAATGAGATCGTGTTCCCGGCCGCGATCCTGCAACCCCCTTTCTTCGATCCCAACGCCGATGCGGCGGTGAATTACGGCGGCATTGGTGCGGTGATCGGGCACGAGATTAGCCACCACTTTGAGGATCAGGGGCGCAAGTTTGATCCCAAGGGCAACCTTTCGGCATGGTGGACGGCGGAGGATATCAAACGGTTTGAAGGCTACACTGCCAAGGTGGTCAAGCAGTACGGCGCATATGAGCCGCTGCCGGGCGCGAAGGTGAACGGTGAACTGACGCTGGGCGAGAATATGGCCGATCTCGCGGGGCTCAACGTGGCCTATGACGCCTATAAATTGTCATTGGCCGAAAAGCCCGCGCCGATCATTGGCGGCTATACCGGCGATCAGCGCTTCTTCCTCGGATATGGCCAAGTGTGGCGGAACAAATACCGCGATCAAACCCTTCAGCGCGCGATCACCACCGATCCGCACACTCCCGGACATTTTCGCCCCTATATCGTTCGCAATCTCGACGCTTGGTACGCAGCATTCGGTGCAAAGCCGGGAGAAAAATTCTACCTCGCGCCCGCAGATCGCATAAAGATTTGGTGAGCGGGAAAAGAACGGCTTTGGAGAATCATGAAATTCGGGCGAAGATCATTGCGCTGAATCAGTGCTTGCGCCACAATTGATCCTGTTATGAACACCTACTCCCCTCAACGTGGTCAGCATATGCTGACCGTCCGCCGAACACTGTGGACGCGCCTGATTTCGGCGGGCTTTCACAAGCTGCTCGACCGGCTGGATGAGGGGTTGGCCGCCGGAACGATTGAGGCGATGCTCCCCGATGGCAGCTTCCGCATTCTGGGTGGGCGCGGTGCAGGGCCTATCGCCCATCTCAACGTCAATCGGTGGCGGGCATTATTTCGTCTCACACGCGGAGGCTCTGTGGGGGGCTATAAGGGCTGGGAGAAGGGGGAGTGGGACAGTCCCGACCTCGTACCTCTGTTTGACCTGCTGATGCGCAACCGGGCGACGCTGGGCGGCGCTGCAAGCGCATCTGGATTGGTCCGCCTCCGTACGCGGCTTCTGCACAGGCTCCGCCGCAATGACCGCAAGGGCGCCGCCAAAAACATCATGGCGCATTATGATCTGGGCAATGATTTCTACCGGACGTGGCTTGACCGGACGATGTCTTATTCCAGCGCAATGTTTGCAGTGCCGATCAACGGCGAAGAAAGATTGGAAGCGGCACAAAAGCGAAAGCTGTCTATGCTTGGTAAACGGCTGGCGCTTGCACCCCAATCATCGGTGCTAGAGATCGGTTTCGGATGGGGAACCTTTTCAAAACTCTGCGCTGAAAAAGGCCATCTCGTCACGGCGATCACGCTGTCACCCAGCCAGAAACTATGGGCCGAAAATCACGTCGCTGCGGCGCGGCATCAACCAGACTACCGGCTTTGCGATTACCGCGATATTGCCGGTCACTATGATGCCATTGCCAGCATCGAAATGGTTGAGGCGGTGGGCGCGGAATATTGGCCGGATTATCTGGATGCGATCACGCGACTGCTGAAGCCCGGAGGACGGGCGGCGATCCAGTTCATCATGATCGCTGATGATGCATTCAATGCCTATGTCGCCCACCCCGATTTCATTCAAAGCTACATTTTCCCGGGCGGCATGCTGATTTCTGAAAGCCGCTTTCGTGCACTCGCGGAGGCACGCGGCCTGACGTGGGAAGACCCGCAGCATTTTGGCTTGCACTACGCCGAAACGCTCCGCCGATGGCGAATTCGTTTCGACGATGCCGTTGAGGCAAGCCGACTGCCCCCCGGGTTTGACGCCCGTTTCATTCGGCTGTGGCGCTTCTATCTGATGTACTGCGAAGGCGGCTTTCGCAGCGGCGGGATCAACGTGACGCAAGTCACTCTGGTGAAAGGTCAATGATGCGAAAATGGATTTTGGGGGCGCTTGCGGCGTCGATGACCCTTGCTGGGTGCGATATGATCAACCTCCTCGCCAATATACCAAAGGACCGTAACGTGCTTTTCTGGACACAAGATCAACGTGATGCCGCATTTCGCCTGATTGAAAAGGTCGGCAAGACCAACACGATTGCGGCGGGTGGCACCATTTTGCCACTGCCAGAGGGCGCGCCAATCAAGCTCGACCTCGATATCGACGCTTATATGAAACACCAGCGCAATGCCGGCCTGCTGATTGTTCAGGATGGTAAAATCCGGTTTGAGAAATACGGCCTCAACTACACCAAGGAAGGCCGCTGGACGAGCTTCTCAGTTGCCAAATCCTTCACATCCACGCTCGTCGGCGCGGCGATCAAGGATGGCTATATCAAAAGCCTGGATGACAAGGTGACCGCTTATATCCCGGATCTCAAAGGCTCAGCCTATGATGTGGTGACGGTGCGCCAATTGCTGACGATGACATCGGGCGTCAAATGGAACGAGGATTATACCGACCCCAAATCCGACGTCGCGATGATGGACCGGACCACGCCAGACCCCGGCGTGGATGTGACGGTCAGCTATATGCGTAAGCTGCCTCGCGAAGCCGCTCCGGGAGCAAAATGGGTTTACAAAACCGGCGAAACCAATCTGATCGGCGTCCTGGTTTCAAGCGCGACACACAAAAATGTCTCCGCCTATCTGTCCGAAAAGGTTTGGAAACCGTTCGGCATGGAACAGGATGCGATCTGGCTGCTGGGCAGCACTGGTCACGAGATCAGCGGCTGCTGCATCTCAGCAAGTCTGCGGGATTATGCGCGGCTCGGCTTGTTCTTTCTGGGCGGCGGCGTTGCCGGTGGAAAGCCAGTCTTGCCAGATGACTGGATTGGACAGGCGACAACCAAGCAAGCGGATAACGGCCAACCTGGGCGGGGCTATGGCTATCAGTGGTGGACGAACGACGACGGTAGTTTTGCCGCGCAAGGCATTTTCGGCCAAGGGATTTTCATTGATCCCAAACGCAAAATCGTGATCGCGAGCAACGGCGATTGGCCGACAGCAACCGACCCCGACGGTGTTGGCGCGGAGCGGGAACGCTTCTATAAAGCAGTGCAATCAGCCGTGGATCTTCACCGCTGAACATACAGCGACATGATCCGGTCCAACACTGACGGGTGGAGCAATTGATCAAAGGCACAGCCAATGATCGCGCCATCGTTTCGAACCACTTCGGACTGGAGCCCTGAGAGGCCGTGAAGGGATAGCCAGCAGCGATTGCCCCTGACCATCCCCGACACGCCCTCACAGGCAAAACCTGCAAGTGACAGGTCAATAATCGTAACTGAAAAGCCAGACGCGCCAGCTGGCCTGAGCGATGCCGGAATGCGCATCGAAATGCGCGGTGCACAGCGGTCTTCTTGCGCTGCTACACTATACCGAACAGGTGGTTTTGCGACCGGGGGCGTATAAACTAGGTTTCTGTTCACGATCATGAGCCTTCGCTGTGCATGACCACGAGTGTCGTCGTTTCGCGCTAAAACTTTCCTAATTTTGAAGGTTAACAACTTCTCTATGTTGTGTTGCAAAACCGGCGGTCAGCAACGCCAAAATTCTGTCCGCAACGACGGTGGGGGATTTGAGCGTGGCGGGATCTTCGCCGGGATAGGCCCGTTCGCGCATCTTGGTCGCGGTCGCACCGGGATCGACGATGGCAATTTTGATCCGGCCGATGTTGCGATTCTCTTCGCCGTACGCACCAAGCAAGGTTTCAAAGGCTGCTTTGGAGGCGCCGTAAGCACCCCAGAACGCGCGCGGTTTTTGGCCCACACTCGATGTCAGCCCTATCACCCGCGCATCCTCGCTCCGCCGCAACAGTGCATCGAACGCTGCGATCAGCGCCGCCTGCGCCGAGACATTGAGGGTGAAGGTCTGCGCGAATTCCTTGGCATCAAGATGTTGCACCGGACCAAGCGAGCCCAGCGTCGCCGCGTTGAGGATCATGATATCCAGATGTTGCCAGCGCGCGTTGATGGCCTGTGCCAAACGCCCAATGCTTTCGGGGTCGGTGAGATTGAGCGGCGCGATGGTTGCTGAACCGCCCGCAGCATGGATTGATTCTTCCACCGCTTCCAGGTCAGCCGCCGTTCGCGCGGTGAGGATGACGTGCGCACCCTCCCCCGCCAATGCTTGTGCCGTGGCGGCACCAATGCCGCGCGATGCGCCCGTCACCAGGGCGACCTGCCCCTCCAGTCGCTTGGTCACACAACCCGCTCCGCCAACAGGCTGAGTTGATTCTCTGGCGCGATCTCATCCTGATCCGTCAACCGTGTGGGATAGTCGCCGGTGAAGCAGGCATCGCAATATTGCGGACGTATATCGGCGCGACGCACCTCGCCCAGCGCACGGTAAAGTCCGTCAATCGACACGAACGCAAGGCTATCCGCTTGGATATAGTCCGCCATCCCCTGCACATCATGATTGGCGGCGAGCAGCTTTGCACGCTCAGGCGTGTCAACGCCGTAGAAGCAGCTGTGCCGCGTCGGCGGGCTGGCGATCCGCATATGAACCTCGGTCGCGCCCGCATCGCGCATCATCTGGACGATTTTGAGCGACGTGGTGCCGCGCACGATACTATCATCCACCAGAATGATGCGCTGGCCCTTGATGAGGGCGCGGTTGGCATTGTGCTTCAATTTCACACCGAGATGGCGGACGCCGTCACCCGGCTGGATGAAGGTTCGACCCACATAATGTGATCGGATGATACCGAGCTCAAACGGAATTTTCGATGCCTGGGCGTAACCAAGTGCTGCCGGAGTTCCACTATCGGGCACCGGGATCACGAGGTCAGCCGACACCGGGCTTTCCAGTGCCAATTGCTGACCTATGGCCTTACGCACGCTGTACACACTCGATCCGTCCACAATCGAATCTGGGCGGGAGAAATAGACATGTTCAAACACGCAAGGGCGAGGATTCTGGACCGCGAACGGGGTGATGGATCGCACTTCTCCGCCCGATACGATCACGATCTCACCGGGATTGACCGACCGTTCAAACGTCGCGCCGACCACATCGAGCGCAACAGTTTCCGATGCGAAGATCACAGTGTCACCCAGCTTGCCCATCACGAGCGGACGAATGCCAAGCGGATCGCGGCAGGCAATCATACCTTCGGGCGTCATGCAGATCAGCGAATAGGCGCCTTCCACTTGCTTGAGCGCATCAATGAACTTGTCGAGCAACGTGCGGTAACTGCTGGTCGCGACGAGATGGATGATGACTTCGGTGTCACTCGTCGATTGGAATATCGAACCGCGCCGCACAAGTTCCTTCTTGAGCGTCATCGCATTCGAGATATTCCCGTTGTGCGCAATCGCGAAACCACCTGAAGCGAGATCGGCGTAAAGCGGCTGCACATTGCGCAGAGACGTCTCACCCGTTGTCGCATAGCGGACATGGCCACAGGCAACATGACCGGGTAGCGCCGCGATAATATCGTCACGGTCAAAATTTCCCGCAACATGGCCCATCGCGCGGTGGGTGTGAAATTCAGTGCCATCCCAGCTGGTGATGCCGGCCGCTTCCTGCCCCCGGTGCTGAAGGGCGTGGAGCCCCAAGGCGACCAATGCGG
>JBJOLA010000385.1:0-2726 GCA_046045815.1 Pseudomonadota bacterium | reverse complement strand
ACAACCCAAACCCCCCAAACCAAAAACACACCAACCCAACCGCCACAAACCCAAAGAAAAACCAGAGGCACAGCGCGCAGACGTCAGCAAGTTCGTGAGCGAAGACGAAGCCGGGTTGTTCCGCAGTAAGACTGGCCTCGGGCAAGATCGTGTGATCGCGCTCGAAAATGGAATTGACCTCGAAGCCTTCGATCCGGCGATCCCGTATGAGCCAGTAGGCGAGGGTAGAGCCCCCCTCATCATCTTCACAGGCCAGATGGATTACCGCCCCAATGTTGAAGCTGTGTGCGGTTTCGCGCGTGACATGCTGCCCTCCATTCGTTCTGCTTATCCAGAGGCGCGCTTCGCCATTGTTGGGCGCAAGCCGACGCCCGATGTATTAGCACTCGCGGACATGCCCGGCGTCCTCGTTACAGGCGAGGTTGCCGATACACGGCAATGGCTCGCCGCTGCAGACGTCGTCGTCGCCCCGTTGCTGATGGCGCGGGGCGTTCAAAATAAGGTGCTAGAGGCGATGGCGATGGCCAAACCGGTTGTCGCGTCCTCTGCCGCCGCCGAAGGCATCGACGCGACCGAGATGGTGATTGCCGACGGTCCTGCTCAGGCTGAAGCGGTGACGGCGCTGCTCAATGACCCCATCGCAGCGCGCAAACTCGGTGAAGCAGCGCGGGCGCGCATGATTGCCCGCTACGGCTGGGAAGCCCGACTGGCCACTCTTCCTGCAATTTTAGGATTTGGGTCATGACACTTTGGCGCGCCGCCCTCGTCCGTCTCGCCGCCGTGATTGCGGGGCTGCTGGCGATATTCCACCGCGATGTGATCGATATGGTGGCGATTTGGTGGAACATTTCGACCTACACGCATTGCCTGTTCATCTTGCCGCTGGTTGGATGGTTGATCTGGCAACGTCGAGCGGAGATCGCACCGCTCATTCCGGCCAATTATGCGCCGGGCTTGGGGCTCATCGCGTTGGGGGCGCTCGTCTGGATGCTCGGTGAAGCGGCCGGGATAAGCCTTTTTCGTCATGCCGGACTGGTATTCATGATCCAGGCGAGCGTCCTGACCTTGCTCGGTAAAGACGTGACACGCGGGCTGCTGTTTCCGATCTTCTACCTCTCCTTCCTCGTACCGTTTGGCGAGGAGCTCATTCCCGTACTCCAGACGGTCACAGCAAAATTATCGATGATTTTCCTCGGATGGGCAGGCATTCCGGCCCATATCGAAGGCGTCTTCATCACGACGCCAAGCGGGCTTTTCGAAGTGGCGGAGGCCTGTTCGGGCATCAAGTTCCTCGTCGCGATGCTTGCTTACGGGGCGTTGGTGGCCAACGTCTGCTTCCGCAGTTGGTGGCGTCGCGTGGCATTCATGGCGATTTCCATCATTGTGCCGATTATCGCGAACGGCATTCGGGCCTACGGAACCATCCATATCTCCCAAGTGCGCGGGGTCGCTTTTGCTGCGAGTGTTGATCATGTCATCTGGGGCTGGTTCTTCTTTGCATTCGTTCTCGCAGCGGTGATGGGGATTGGCTGGAAATTCTTTGACCGCAAGATTGATGATCCGTGGCTTGATGGTTGGATGCCGACGGCAACGAAGCCCAAGCGGATTGATTGGCAGGCGGCTGCTGTGGTTCTCGTCATCGCGTTGATCCCCGTGCTTTGGCAGGCCGCGAGCGCCTCTATGGGCCGCAAGCCAGTGCCGCATAGCATCTCTTTGCCCGAAGTTGCTGGTTGGCAGCGCGTGCCGATTGCGCAGACTTATTTTTGGCGGCCTCGGTTTATCGGTTTGGATCATGCCTTGTTCGGCGAATATGTGAATGCCAAGGGGCAACGGGTTGATCTGGCCGTGGCTCTATTTGGTTGGCAGGGCAAAGGCCGTGAGATTGTTGGCTATGGGCAAGGCGCTGCGGATCCACAATCGGCATGGTCCTGGACGAACGACACGGCGCCCCCGCCGAACGGCAAAGCGGAACGGATTTTCGCGCCCGGTGTGGCGCGTGAGGTCGTCAGCTTCTACAGGCTCGGCGGGCTGACCACAGGGAGCCGCAATATCGTGAAGGTTGAGACGCTAAAGGCGAAGCTGTTGGGCGGGGATCAGGCGGCCGTCGCGGTCTTGGTTTCCGCCGAGGATAGCAAGGAGATTCCATCGCGACCCGCAATCGATGCATTCCTGCACGATCTTGGCTCAGTCGATGGACTGGCAGACCGCGCTGTTGCCACAGCGCGCGGAGAAGCACGCTAATGTGTGGCATTGCGGGGCTATTCCATCTCGAAACTCCTAAGCCGGTTGATCCGGCTCGGGTGCAGTTGATGACGGATGTGCAGACCCACCGGGGCCCCGATGGTTCGGGCATTTGGACCGCTCCTGGGATCGGTTTGGGGCACCGCAGGCTCTCAATCATTGACGTCGCCGGAAGCCCGCAGCCGATGGCGACCGCAGACGGCGCTGTGACAATCACTTACAATGGCGAAGTCTATAATTTCGCGGAAATTCGCACAGAGCTTGAGGCTCTTGGCCATCAATTCCGGACGGCGGGGGACACCGAGGTCATCCTGATCGGATACCGGCAATGGGGCGTAAACATGTTGCCACGTTTGAACGGCATGTTTGCCGTTGCGATCCACGACGCGCGCGATCAGTCGCTGTTGCTGGTGCGTGATCGTTTGGGCGTGAAGCCGCTGCACTACGTCGCACTCGCCGATGGCAGCGTCGCGTTTTCGTCCGAG
>JBJOLA010000108.1:0-4206 GCA_046045815.1 Pseudomonadota bacterium | reverse complement strand
GTACGATCTAAAATGTCAAGCGTATTGATTGAGCTTCGAGTTGCGGTGATACCTTACCCCCCTCACCCCACTTTATGTGAAACAATCCCTGCCAGCACAGTCCCAAGCGCCCGCTCTGCGTGCCAAAGATCAAATGCCTGCTGCATCCGCAACCATAAACCCGGCCCATTTTCGCACCATTTGCCGAGCCGCACCGCCATTTCTGGCGTAACAGGCGAGGTTCCGGCGATGATCTTGTAGAGCGTCTGGCGGGATACGCCCAATTGACGCGCGGCCTCGGCGACGGGCAGGCGGAGTGCCGGGAGCACGCCTTCCTTCAGCAATGCACCGGGGTGCGTGGGGCACCTCTTTTCGCGGACTGGCGAATGCATGTTCAAATCCTCTCCATAACCCGCTCCGCCAGCCTCTCCGCCACATCCCCCTTCGCCATCCGCTCCCAGCGTTCAACCCCGTCCGCCGTGACGATGTGCACGGTGTTCGCTTCCCCGCCCATCACATCACCGGACACATCATTGGCGACGATCCAGTCGCAGCCTTTCCGCGCCAGTTTAGCCTTGGCATTCGCCAACACATTCTCCGTTTCGGCGGCGAAGCCTACCACCACCCTAGGTCGCTTTGGGTTACGACATAGGGTGGCGAGGATGTCCGGGTTTTCGACCAACGTCAGCGTGGGCATCACGCCGCTGCCGTCTTTCTTGATCTTCTGACTCGCCTCTTCAACGCGCCAGTCTGCAACGGCGGCGACCATTATGGCGGCGTCGGCGGGGAGCGCGGCTTCGACAGCGGCGGCCATATCTCGGGCGGTCTGGACGTCGATGCGCGTAACCCCAGTAGGCGTTTCGAGCGTCACTGGTCCGGCGATCAATGTCACTCGCGCGCCCTTCGCCGCGAGCGCGCCCGCAATCGCGAAACCCTGTTTTCCTGAGGAGCGGTTGGCGATGTAGCGGACAGGGTCAATCGGCTCGTGCGTCGGCCCAGCGGTGACGATTATGTGCATGCTCAGCCTGCGAGAGCGGCATTGATCGCCGCGAGGATCGCTTCAGGCTCGGGCAAGCGCCCCGGACCGAATTCTCCGCAAGCCATTGGCCCTTCGTCTGGCTCCAGCACCGTCACACCGTCCCCCCGCAACGTCGCCACATTGCGACGGGTGGCGGCGTGTTGCCACATCCGCACATTCATCGCGGGCGCACAGAGCACCGGTTTGTCTGTCGCGAGCAGCAGCGTCGTCGCCAGATCATCGGCGATCCCGTTGGCCATCTTCGCCATCAGGTCCGCCGTGGCGGGCGCAACCACGACAAGATCGGCCTGACGCGAAAGCTGGATATGCCCCATCTCCGCCTCATCCTTGAGGTCAAACAGATCGGTGTAAACCTTATCCTCAGAAAGCGCGGCAAGGCTCATCGGTGTCACAAATTTATGCCCCGCTTTGGTGAGCACACAGCGCACTGCCATGCCCTGCTTCTTGAGCAGGCGCACCAGTTCACACGCCTTATACGCTGCGATCCCGCCGCCAATGATGAGAAGTATGCGTTTGGATTCCATGCCGCGCCTTTTGCCGCGCTCTAGGAGGAGAGTCCAGCGGGAGCGCGCGTCCAGGCTGCCGCGAACAGATCTGGCAGCGCGGTGCGCAAGAACGCCAGTCCCATCAAAAACGCCGGCGCAATCGCCAGCCCCCAATAGAAATTCTCCGGACGTCCCAGCGTCATGAAGATCAGCGCATATCCAGATATGAGGAGGAAACCGATGGCGCCGGTGTGTGAACGCCATGATGCCCAGCCTAGGATAGAGAGCGGGATCAGCGTGGCACTCAGCCAGCCCGGCACCGCGCGGAGGGCAGTAGATTCCTGCACCGCGAATTTGAAGAAGGCCCATCCGCCGAAGCGGGTCCAACCTTGCGACCCAGGATCACCGGGCTGCACGACAGTAGCAACCGATTGGGCATGGAAAAACATCGCGGCGACAATGAGCGCGATCACAGCCGCCCAGCCCGCGACTTCGCTCCCCTGCCGTCGCCACAACGCGCTTGCAGCCATCAGGAGTACGAACGGAAAAGTGATTTCGCGGATCAGCACCGCTGCGAGTGCAGCGATCATGCTCGGCCACCAGCGATCCTCCCGGTGGAGCGCGAAAGACAGACAGACAAGCAGCCCTGCCCACAGGTCGTGCAGCACGATTAACTCTGGCCGAGCGTGCAGCGTCAATCCGCTGACCAGCAGCAGCATCGCCACTATCCGGCGTCGGGGATCATCAAACACCTCGTCCAGTCTTTTCCACCACGCGAACAACGTGAACGCCATCAGTCCCCAGATCAGTAAGCGCATCCCCGACGCGCCTATTGCGGCACTGATCCACGCCAGAGTCGGCAAGCGAAAGGTAATGAACGGGCGAAGGGGATAGCCTTCTCTGCGCTGTTCATCGGCCGCAACTTCGTAATATCCTTCACCCGCCGCAACGCGGGCATTGATCGTGCGGTAGAGCCGGAAATCTGGATCGCGGTCTACCGTGATCGGGGCATGGGCGGCAGCCCGGGTATGAAAAACCGGCAGCGTATCGGTCGACATGCTGGAAGTGGCACTCAGCGCCATCAGCAGCAAGGTGATCATGACAATGAGCCAGGCCTTGAACCGGGTGAGACCGTGGAACCTCGACGCGGTGGTCATGCCAGCGATTCTCGTTGCGGCACCGCTGGCTGGACCAACTGTGTGATCAGGCTGGCAAGGATTGGCAGGGCAGCCACAAAGCCGGTCAGCAACAGCGGCGTTGCCATGATCGCCCAATAGGGGGTGTTGTCGCGTGCGAATAGGGCCACCATCAACGTATAGCCGGCGACAGCGCCAAACCCGCGGAGCGCAAGTGGTGATTTCCAGAAGAGCCATCCAAAAAGCGCCACTGGCAAGATCAGCGCCGCCACGCTGGGCGGCAACAAAGCAAGCACCGAATGCTCTCGCACCGCTTGCACGGCATAGGACCAGCCCAGAGATGCGCCCCATCCCGGCGACGTGAGATCAGTTGGGATCACGACAGCAGAAACCATGTGCGCATGCCAGCCAATATAGAAAGCGAATGCAGCAATTACGGCGGCCCAAACGGTCGCTTCCCTGAATTTTTTCTCAAGGGCTGCAAAAACCAGCATCATCAGCGGAACCGCAATAGCCGTTTCCCGAATCAGTACGGCGACCAGGGCGGCCAAGGCCGCACCAATATAGCGCTCCGGCGTCCGCATTATGATCGCGAGACACAGCAGCATCGCCGCCCCGCATTCGTGCAACATGGTCAACTTGGTGAAGCCGAGTACAATCGTCGCCGCGCAAATGGGCAGTGCGCATAGTACCGCAAGCCAAGGACTGCGGGTCTGATCATAAACGCGGTATCCCATCAGCGCCGCAGCCAGAAGGCCGATGAGCCCGATAATTTTGGCGTAAACACTTTCACCCAAAACGACCGTGATCATTGCAAGCGTTGGCGGCCGAACCGTGATGAACGGGCGCAACGGATAACGGTGCAACCGCTGTTGCACCGCAGCGGCGTGATAATAATTCTCACCGCGCGAGACACGGCCCGCAATGTCGCGATAGAGCTGAACGTCGGAATAATCTTCTTTCGATTTTGCATAAGTCGCGAAGTGACTGTCCGGCAGTGTGACGCTCACCGATGTCAATCCAACGAACACGAGCATCAACGCTGCCAGCCAAGCCTTGGGCCAATTTGCAAAGCGTACTGGCAGTAGCGCGGCCAGGCTGGTCATTTTCGCCAAGTGACGAATGAAGACGCGGCAAAGTTCCAGACCGCGCCGATCAAGACGCCTGCCAACCCGGCCACCCACCACTGGTTGTGCTGCGCATTCGCCCAAGCACCGATGCCGATATTGGCGACTGCGCCAACCGAACAAACCGCATAGAAACTGATCAGGCCGGTCAACACCCTCCACCCGCGCAGTCTGCGGTCGTGATAAGTGAAGATATTGTTCAAGAAGAAGTTGAGCGACATTGCCGACATGACCGCGACGACCTGCGCCGACAAAAACGCCAGCCCCAGAGCGATGAGTGCACCCAATATACCGAGATGGACCCCAACCCCAACCCCGCCCACGGCGAGGAAGCTCAACAGCCGGAGCGGGATGAACCGACCGATGGTCTTGTCTGCCAGCAGCGACAGATATTCGGCGGCCACAAGAGCGCTCGCCTTGCTTTCGCCAAGTTCACGCGT
>JBJOLA010000371.1:0-5118 GCA_046045815.1 Pseudomonadota bacterium | reverse complement strand
GCCGACCCTGCCCATTCTCGACTGCCGGCGGAAAAACCATCCGGCAGTGCCGGTCCGCAGTCCACCCATCCGGTCGCCATTTTCAATAGCAGGCGGATAGAGGCCACGCCGTGGCGATGACCCGGGTCCTCACCAAACGGCGCAGAGAGGGCGAACCAAAGACTTCCCTGATCAAAATCTGCGGTTTCGCCGGTTGCCAACTGAAGCGGCCACATGTCCCAAAGATCGATCCCGGGGAGAATGGCGCGCGCGTCTGCGCCAGAAATCAACGCAATTGTCTGACCTGAAACATCATCAATCGCTGCGACATCAGACGCAGACCAACATTGAGCCCGGTAAGTTGTAGAAACATTTGTCAATGACGAGCCCTGATCAACCTGTGTCAGCGGCCCTCCATAACGGCGTCTGGTGAAATTTCAACAAACGATTGCAATTTTTAGATTGATCGCTGTTATGCGAGGATCGAAGCCCCTTGGGATGCATGTTCAAGCATGATCAGCGCCGGATCGCCGGAGGGTGTTCGGTAGCGTTCCCGGACAGCTGATTCGGCATGAGCAACTCGGTCCTGCGGGAGAAGGGCGACGACGGCACCGCCAAATCCGCCGCCTGTCATGCGGGCACCACCCTCGCCGCCAGTCGCTGACTGCAGGATTTCGACCAGCGCGTCTATTGCCGGTAAAGTGATGTCAAAATCATCTCGCATTGACGCATGCGATGCCGCCATCAGCTGCCCGAGACCGATCCGATCGTCGAGTCGCAGCGCCACGGCGGCGTCCAGGGTCCGCTGGTTTTCGGTGATGACATGGCGGGCGCGACGAAACGCCACAGCATCGATATCATGCGCTTTTGCTTGGAGTGTCCCAACATCAACATCACGCAGTGCCGCGACCCCGAAATGCCGCGCCACCGCCTCACACTGTGTCCGCCGCTCATTGTAGGCTCCATCCACCAAGCCGCGGACAATGCCAGAATGAACGATCATGATCGCGAGATCATCCGGGATCGGTACAGCGGTTGTCACCAGCGAACGGCAATCGATCAGCAGTGCATTGCCCGCTTCTCCGCGCGCGGAAATGAGCTGGTCCATGATCCCGCACTTTGTGCCAACGAACTCACATTCTGCCGCTTGCGCGATTAAGGCACTGCGCGTGGGATCGAGATCCTCGAACACACAAAGCGTTTTGAAAGCGTGGACAATGGCCACCTCAAGTGCCGCTGACGAAGACAGTCCGGCCCCTTGTGGCACGGTGCCCGTTATCAAGATATCTGCGCCGCACACGGCAAATCCGGCTTCAAGCAATGCCTTCACTGTCCCACGCACATAGTTGGCCCAGCCTGAGCCGCTTTTGACGATGGGACCATCGACGCTGAATCTATCTGTGGCATTGTCGTAATCAGCCGCGACGACGTTGATCTTCATGTCTGCGCGCCTGCGGATCGCAACGACGCTCTGGACACCAATCGCTGCCGGAAGAACGAAACCGTCATTATAGTCAGTATGTTCGCCGATCAGATTGACCCGCCCCGGCGCGCGAGCGACCAGATCGGGCGCTGCGCCAAAGCAAGCGGCAAAGGTCGAGCGGACGTCGTCGATCATGGCTGATCCTTGAAATGTATGTCGCTAACGGCGCGCAACATTGCTGCGGCTTGTTCGGGTGTCAGGTCTCGCTGGGTCTCTGCGAGCATTTCATAGCCAACCATGAATTTGCGTACCGAGGCCGAACGTAGCAGCGGTGGATAGAAATGGGCATGCAGCTGCCAATGCGCGGCGTTCTCCATCCCGAAAGGCGCGCCGTGCCAGCCCATAGAATAAGGAAATGAACAGCGGAACAGATTGTCATAACGTGACGTCAGGCGCTTCAGCGCGGTTGAAAGGTCTTCTCGCTGGACCGAATTCAGTTCCGGCAATCGCTGCACCGCAAAGCGCGGGAGCAACAACGTCTCGAACGGCCAGCTTGCCCAATAGGGGACGATGGCCAGCCAATATTCGGTTTGGACAACCACACGCGGGCCATCCGCCTCCCGCGCGGCAAGATCAGAGAGCATCGTGCGGCCCCGTTCACCGTGCCATTGCTGTTGCGTGCGGTCCTCAGTTGCGACTGCGGTTGGCACGTAGCTTGTCGCCCAGACCTGGCCATGCGGATGTGGGTTTGAGCAACCCATCGCCGCGCCCTTATTCTCAAATATTTGCACGTTGGCAAAAGTTTTGCCGAGTTCGGCTGACTGCATGCACCAAATGTCAATCACACCGCCAATCCCGTCGAGAGACAATTCTGGCAGCGTCTTCGAGTGATCGGGTGAAAAGCATATCACGCGGCTGGCACCCAAGGCTTGATCGGCCCTGAACAACGGATCGTCATCTAACGGCGCTGGAGCATCGGGCGTAAGCGCAGCGAAGTCATTGTTGAACACATAGACGCCGGGATAGGCTGGGTTGACGTCCCCCGTTACACGGGCGTTGCCAGGACAGAGATAACAGTTCGGATCATAGGACGGCACCGCCGCGATATCGGCCTCGTCCTCCTGCCCCTGCCAAGGTCGTTTGGCACGGTGCGGCGATACGAGAATCCATTCGCCGCTGAGCGGGTTGAAGCGCCGATGCGGATGTTTTGCGGGATCAAACTTCATGGCTTGCGCTGATACGTCTCACACCCGCAGGCGCAAGGCTTTTCAAATCGGGGCAACGGCGCTCCGCTTGTCCTTCACCCAGATCATCGAGATTGCCGCGCAGATCAGCAGTGCTCCTCCAAACATCAGAGCGTTGCGAGGATCACCCGCCAGCGCATGTTTGTAGATCCAGCCAAAGGTCAGCCCGTTGATCAGCATCGGGATAACAATCATCATGTTGAAGATGCCCATGTAGACGCCCGTCCGTTCCGGCGGGATCGATCCGGCGAGGATCACATAGGGGTTCCCCATGATGCTCGCCCAACCAAGGCCGAGGCCGAGCGCTGGAATGAGCAGGGCAAGGTGCTGGCCCAGTTGAGGCATCGCAAGCGCGGCAAAAAGCCCTGGCACAGTCTTAGCGCCACCGCCTGTAACGTGGGGCAAATAGAGCATCGCAAGGCCCGCAAATGCCAGACACGCCATGTGCATCCGCTTGGGCCCAAAACGCTTCGCGAGGGGAACCATCGCAAACGCTCCCGCAAAGGCGATCAGATTGTACATGGCGCCAACCTGGCCGTTGGTGAGTGCTGCATCGCGGAAAGCAACGGATGTCTTGTCGCTCGTTTCAAAAATCGATCGACCAATCGAGAGGACGGCATAGCTCCAGTAGATTGAGAAGCCATACCATTGGAACAGGCTCATCCACGCCATCTGGCGCATGGCCTGCGGCATTTCGAGGATTGCGTTCCAGATTTCGGAAAGTGTGGCGCCGATGGATTTCGGCGCAGCCGCGATCTTGGCGGTTTCCTCCTCAGAAAGCGGCAGTTCACGGACCCGAAACACAGACCAGAGGATCGTCGAGATCGAGAGCACAGCACCGATCATGAACGAAACATGCGTGATATCCGGGATATTATGCGCGTCGACCGCATCCTTGTTCATCCCGAACCAGTAAACCAGGATCGACGGCGTCAGGAAGGACAGCATTTGCGCAAGCCCCGTAAAGGCGGATTGCGAGAGAAAGCCCACCTCATGCTGGTCCTCATTCAACCGGTCACTCACATAAGCGCGGTACGGCTCCATCGTGATATTATTGCCCGCGTCGAGCAGCCAGAGCAGGCTTGCCGCCATGAGTAAGCTCGATGAGAAGGGCATGAAGAGCAGCCCGAGCGAGCACATCACCGCGCCAATCAAGAAGTAGGGCGTCCGTCGCCCCCATTTACTGTTGGTCCGATCACTCAGCGCACCAATCAGCGGCTGGATCAACAGGCCCGTCATCGGCCCTGCGAGTTGGAGTATTGGCAGAGAGGCCTCATCCGCGCCGAGATAGGAGTAGATCGGCACCATGTTGCCCTGCTGCAATCCGAAGCTGAACTGCAGCCCGAGAAAGCCGAGGTTCATTTCGATAATGCGCATCAACGACAGATGTGGCTTGCGCCCTGCTTTAGTGGTGCTGGTCATATCCCTCTCCCGCCCGGACTTTTTGCATCAAACGCTGTCCGTAACCCGAATGCCATAGGGGTATCGATCAAAAATACAACAATCGATTGCATTTCAGTTGGGTCGTCAATTTTTGCTATTCCGACCAGAGTAGTTCATCGCCAAGCTCAGGAATTTGGAGTGTTCGATACCGGCGATGGGGTCGCGCGCAATATCGGCTTGATGAGTGTGCCTATGCGCCGGATCGACGGCGTTTTCCTCTCCCACTTCCATTCCGATCATATCGACGGGTGGGGGCCGGAGATGACGTTCAGTTTGCGAGCGGGGAGCTCAGTAATTTCTCAGACGTCGGCGTTCTAAACCCAGCAACCCGGCGCGCCGCTTCATCGAGCGTCACCCGCTCAATCGGGGTGCCCGGCGGGAAAGCTGTGAGCAGGCGGGACGGCATCGCTGCGGACAGGATCACGAACACGCCGCGATCATCGGCGCGCCGGATCAATCGCCCAAACGCCTGAGCAAGGCGCGCGCGAATGATCCGATCATCAAAGCTACTGCCGCCGCCCGCTGCCTTACGCGCGGCGTGGAGCACGGTTGGCTTAGGCCACGGCACACCTTCCATGATGACCTGACGGAGCGAGTCACCGGGTACATCCACCCCGTCCCTCAGCGCATCAGTCCCGAGCAAGCTCGCGCGCGGATCATCGCGAAAAATATCGACAAGCGTGCCGGTATCAATCGGATCAACATGCTGGGCGTAAAGCGGCAGGCCATCCTGCGCCAATCTGTCAGCAATCCGAGCATGAACCGCGCGTAACCGGCGGATAGCCGTGAACAGGCCGAGCGTGCCGCCCCCTGCTGCCGCAATCAGCTTGGCATAGGCCCCCGCCAGTTGGGCCGTATCACCGCGCTTGATGTCGGTCACGATCAGGACCGCGCTTTGGCTTGCATAATCAAACGGGCTCGGCGTGTCGAAATGGATCGCCGCGCTGGAGAGGTGGATGGCACCACTTCGCGCTTCGGCAGCAGGCCAATCCTCCCCGCCTTTGAGCGTGGCCGAGGTAATCACGACGC
>JBJOLA010000369.1:0-3390 GCA_046045815.1 Pseudomonadota bacterium | reverse complement strand
GTCCACACGGCGCTTCGCATCGACAATGCCTATGACGGCCCGGTAATCCATGTGCTTGATGCCAGCCGCGCGGTGGGTGTCGCGTCAACCCTTCTATCGGATACGCAACGCGATGATTTCGTCGCGAACACGGCGGCAGATTATGAGAAGGTTCGCGTCGCCCGCGCCAATGCGGGCCAGAATGCGCTCCTGCCGATTGCGGCGGCGCGTGACAACGGATTCAAGATTGATCCTGCCCTCGCCCCGCCCGCGCCCGTTCAACCGGGTGTCCATGTGTTTGAGGATTGGTCGCTCGAAGACCTCCGCGAGGTGATCGACTGGACGCCCTTCTTCCGCGCTTGGGAGCTAGCCGGTAATTATCCCGCGATCCTGACCGACGAGGTGGTGGGCGAAAGCGCGACATCGCTCTTTGCAGATGCGCAAAAGATGCTCGATCAGATCATCGCAGAGAAATGGCTGACCGCGAAGGGCGTCGCTGGGCTGTGGGCGTGTAAGCAGGACGGGGATGATGTGCTGCTAAAGGATGGCACCCGGCTCCCCATGCTCCGCCAGCAAATCGCCAAACGCGAAGGCCGCGCCAGCATGTGCCTTGCCGATTTTATCAAGACAGAGGATGATTGGATCGGCGGCTTCGCAGTCGGCATCCACGGGATCGACAGCCACATCGCTCGTTTCAAAGCCGATCATGATGATTATCAGGATATCCTGTTGAAGGCGCTTGCGGACCGCCTCGCGGAAGCTTTTGCCGAACGTCTCCACCAACATGTTCGCACAACGCTGTGGGGCTATGCGGCGGGTGAGCAACTGACCAATGAGGCGTTGATCCGCGAACAATATCGCGGCATCCGCCCTGCGCCAGGATATCCTGCCTGCCCCGATCATTCGTTGAAACCGATCTTGTTCGACCTGCTGGATGCGACCGCCAACATCGGCATCACACTGACGGAAAGTTTTGCCATGTTGCCAACGTCGGCAGTCTCTGGATTCTACTTCGGACACCCAGAGGCTGACTATTTTGGGGTTGCACGGATCGGTCGGGATCAGCTCGAGGATTATGCAATGCGACGTGAGGCTGATCTGGCCACAACCGAGCGGTGGCTGCGGCCAAATCTAGATTAACCCTCAATTCACCTCGACAGCTCCATTTCGGCGGGGCATTTGGCGTTCAGACTGCCGGAGTAACGTAGATGAAGCATTTTCTCACTTTTTTTATGGCAGCTTCTGCTGTCGCCAGTCCGCTTGCGGCCGCAGACAATGCACCCTTCTCGATAGCGGGAACGAGCCAGTCTTTCTGGCGGCTGGATGAAGCTGTGAAAGCAGCCGGAGATGGCCAGGTGACGATCCTGATAGCGCCCGGCACCTTCAAGGACTGTGCCATTGTGACGGCGGGAGACGTGACCTTCAAA
The DNA here is from genome assembly GCA_046045815.1 of Pseudomonadota bacterium. Lineage (GTDB taxonomy): Bacteria > Pseudomonadota > Alphaproteobacteria > Sphingomonadales > Sphingomonadaceae > Aquisediminimonas. The sequence continues at coordinate 1,984 of JBJOLA010000369.1, read as the reverse complement.
GCAGCAACGCACGGGACAGCAATCTTTGACGGCGCGACGTGCGAAGGCAAGGCGGCACTCGTGTTGCGGGGGCGCTCCGCCACGGTAGACGGCATTATCTTCCAGAATATGCGTGTGGCTGACCGCAATGGATCTGGCATCAGACTCGAGCACGGTGACCTGACCGTCGTCAATTCGATGTTCCGCAATAGCGAGCAAGGCATCCTCACGGCAGATGATCCGCAGGGGCAGATCACAATCGACCGTACAACTTTTTCCGGCCTGGGAGGATGTCCAGACGGTATGTGTTCGCATTCCATTTATATCGGTGGTTATGGCAAGCTGACCGTGACGCGGACCCGCTTTGAACGCGGCACTGGCGGTCACTATGTCAAAAGCCGCGCGGCAATTGCTGAAATCAGCGACAATAGTTTCGATGATACGCAGGGCCATGAGACCAATTATATGATCGATCTTTCGGCCGGTGCGGTGGGCACCATCACCCGCAACACCTTCGTTCAGGGTAAAAGCAAGGAAAACCATTCTGCATTCATCGCGATTGGCGCAGAGGCGCGGAGCAATCGCTCCGTTGGTTTGACCATCACCGATAATGACGCATCGATGGCGGTTGGCGTGACGTGGCCCTCTATATTTGTCGCGGATTGGACGCATGAGCCGCTCAAGGTCAGCGCAAACCGTCTGGGCAAAGGACTGGCGTCGTTCGAGCTGCGGTAGGGGCCGGGATGAGCGGATCAAACTAAACCAGATCGCCCTAATCCGGCACCACTCTCGCCCGCCGCAGTGATCCAAGCCTCGGAGCGGCGTCCAGGGAAGCCGCCCGCCTGATCTCTGCACGCAATTCGTCCCGCTTTTCATGGATTGAGGCAATTACCGGCCCGACCGCCATACCAATGTCTACGAGCACGGCTTCAGATAGCTGCAGCGAACTCTCCAACGTTTCGGGGACAGCATTTGTCGCCCCCGCCCGGTAAAGCTCTGCGGCATGATCGGTGTCGCGTGCCCGGGTGATGATGGGGAGATCGGGATAGCGGTTGCGCAGCCGCGTGGTGAGACGCACCGCTTGCACGGGATCATCCATCGTCAGCACAACGGCGCTGGCGTTGGCAATGCCCAGCAGATCAATCGTTGCGGGGCGTGATGCATCACCAAAGCGCACCGGCTTTCCCTTCCGCCGCGCGAGGGTGACCGCATCGACATTATATTCCAGCGCCACATAGCGGCGATCATGCGCCTCCAGCATTTCTGCGACCAAGCGACCAACCCGGCCATACCCGATGATGATCGTGTGCGGCGTATCAAGATTGGCATCCTGAGGCTGTGCGGTCGCGTGTCGCCATTCGATCCGCCGCGCCACTGCACGCCCGATCCGCGCGAGAAGCGGCGTAATCGTCAGACCAATCGCGGTTACAACAGTCCAAAAAGTTGCAGCATCCGCATTGATCAGCGCTGCTTGGGTAGCGGTCGCCAGCACGATCAAAGTGGTTTCGGAAGGGGACGCCATCAGGAAACCGGTTTCCGTCGCCACTGCTGTCGAAATCCCGCCGCCACGGAGCAGCAAAGTTGTCACCAAAGTCTTGATCAGAATCACCCCGCCCACTGCCAACAACAGTTCGGGCCAGCGCGCTGCGATCATTGTAAAATCAAGGCTCATGCCGACTGTGATTAGAAATACGCCGAGCGCGAGGCCTTTGAACGGCGCGGTCATGATCTCAACCTCACCAACATATTTAGTCTCCGCGATTAGCAGGCCCGCAGTAAGCGCTCCTACAATCGGAGAGAGACCGACCGCCGTTGTCGCCAGACTGGCCAAAATTACGACGAGCAGACTCGCCGACAAGAACAGTTCCGGACTTTTGGTGCGGGCTGCCTGGGCAAAGAGCGGGGGCAGCAGCCAGCGCCCGAACAAGAGCATCGCCGCCACTGTGAGTACACCCAACCCGATTGTGCTGATGACGGCCTCAATCCCGGCGCCCGACTGGGTTGG
>JBJOLA010000106.1:0-6218 GCA_046045815.1 Pseudomonadota bacterium | reverse complement strand
TCCGATATGCAGGCAATGGCTTGGCGACCAGTGGGAGACTCTGCCTTTAACTTGCCTTTGCGCACTCACACCCCAATCGTGCAGGATCGACGCAAATCAAAGGAAAGCATCGACGCCGATGAAGCTATTCCACGTCCGCATGCGTCCACGCAAATGCGTTACCAGCCCAAACACAAAGTGGGGATATATGTGGGGACGAATGATAGTGCCACATTAAATTATCAACATTATCAATAGTTTATGTAGAAAATTTGGCGGACAGGGTGGGATTCGAACCCACGGTAAGCTTGCACCTACGACGGTTTTCAAGACCGTTGCCTTAAACCACTCGGCCACCTGTCCGCGTTGGAGGGCGCTTAGCCTGACTTTGGCCTTTCTTGCAAGCGGTCGGTCGAATGGGAATTCACCTTTGCGTGGCAATGTGCCAAAGACGATCTGATGTTACGGACAAAAACTTCAATTATTGCGTTGGCGTTGGCGATGATGGTGGCGGGAAGCGGGCCGCTCGTCGCGCAAGATCAAGGCGGTTTTTCTGCCTTTCTGACTCAGCTTGCGGCGCGAGCGCAAGCGCAGGGCGTGTCCCGTCGGACGATTGACGCGGTCATGCCCACGTTAACGTTTAGCCAACGAGTTGTGGACCTTGATCGTGGCCAGCCAGGCAGTGATCCGCTTGATCCCAACGCACCGATACCCAAATTTGCACCCTATGCTGCTCGGCATGTGGATAATGCCCGCATATCGCGAGGACGGGAAAAGTATCTGGCGCTTCGCGGCTTGTTGAGTCGGGTGGAGCGCGAAACCGGGGTGCCTGAGTCAATCATGGTCGCGATATGGGGCAATGAAACCAACTACGGCACTTACACCGGCAATTTTGATCTCGCGAATGCCTTGGCGACGCTCGCATATGATGGGCGACGGCGGGCGTTGTTCACCGATGAGTTTGTAGCGACACTCAAGCTGATGGACAAAGGATTCCCAAGGGAAATCCTCAAAGGGAGCTGGGCGGGGGCAACCGGATATCCGCAATTTTTGCCGTCGATGTATTTGAGACTCGGCAAAGACGGCGACGGCGATGGTCGCGCGGACATCTGGAACAGTGAAGCTGATGCGCTTGCTTCGATTGCCAATTATTTCGTCAACGCAGGTTGGCGTTCAGGCATTCCTTGGGGTGTACGAGTGTCCGCGCCTGCTGGCCTTGATCGGGCTGCGATAGTTGCTCGCACTGTGCCGCCGCGCTGTCCCCGCGTCCACGGACGATTGAGCCAATGGAAGACGATTGGTGAATGGCGGGCACTGGGGGTTTCGCCGTTTCAGCCGAAAGGCTTGAATGACCGCGATCTTGCAAGTTTCTTCGAACCCGATGGCCCCGGCACGCCCGCATATTTGCTCACGGGCAACTACCGCGTTATCCTCGACTACAATTGTTCGAATTTTTATGCGCTTTCTGTGGGGTTATTGTCTGATGCGGTTGGGAAATAAGGCACTCAGTGGCGCAGCATTGTCATTGGCAATGCTGGCGGGTTGCAGCCCCTTTTACGGTGTCGGCGGCGCGAGCGAAGTGCCGCCAGCCGATGCGCCTCCAGAGGTTGTTCAAGCGGCGGGATCGATCTATGCATCGCATGAGGCCACCGAATATGATGAAGTCGGCTACGCCGGATTTGCAGATTTTTCGGGGGGTGAGGCTATTTCCGCCGCGCACGCGACTTTGCCTGTGCCGAGCTATGCCGAGGTGACCAATCTTGATACCGGACGGACCATTTTAGTCCGGATCGCGGACCGTATGCCGGCGCGCCCGACGACGCTGATCGGCCTTTCGGCTGCTGCTGCGCGACAATTGGGCGTTGAAGGGCAAGCCCGCGTTCCGGTGCGTGTCCGCCGGACCAATCCACCGCAACATGAAAAGATTGCGCTTGAATCGGGGCGCACAGCCATTGAGCGTCTCGAAACGCCGCCGTCGCTGCTCAACGCTTTGCGCAAGAAGCTGGGTTCGGACCCGGTCGTGGCTGCGCGAGCACAGGTGGCGCCTCCACCAAAATCTGTGGCTAAGCCCAAACCAATTGCCGCGCCCAAACCTGTCGGTCCAAAGCCGACTGCGGGACAGGATATTGGCATGCCGGTCCCGACAGCGGGGGGAGATCGCTTCGTTGTCGAAGGGGCGCCCGTGCCCACAAGAACATCTGCGCCGACAAAAGTGCAAACGCGCCCAACTGCTTCAAGCGGAAGCTATTTCATACAAGTCGGCGCATTTTCGGCCCAGGCGCGCGCTGCATCACTCGCGAAGAAGGTGGGGGCAGGGGTTGCACAGGTGGGATCGGTATTCCGCGTTCGGATGGGCCCTTATGCCAGCGAGGCGGATGCGCGGGCGGCCCTTGGCGGCGTGAAGGCAAAAGGCTATCGGGATGCACGCATTACCCGCTGAGTCGTTAGGGAATTTCATGAAGCCAGTATATTTTGTCACCGCCGCGTTTGTAGCGGTGGCGCTCCCCGTTTCCGCTGCTGCACCACCGTTCGAGACGACGGCACCCGTGGCCTATATGGTCGATCTGTCGTCGGGCGCGGTACTCTACGCCAAGGATGCTGATCGTCGCATTCCTCCTGCCTCAATGGCGAAAATGATGACGATGTACGTCGCCTTCGATCTGATCAAGCAGGGCAAATTCACGCTCGACCAAAAATTCACCGTGCGCCCAGAAACATGGCAAAAATGGCACGGTCCCGCGGCAGGATCGACGATGTTCCTGTCGGTGGGGGAGCAGGTGAGCATTGAGAATCTGCTCCACGGTATTTCAACGCTGTCGGGCAATGATGCGTGTGTGGTTCTGGCAGAGGGCATGTTCGGGACTGAATCTGCCTTTGTCGCCAAGATGAATGAACAGGCCGCTAAGCTCGGGTTGGCGAACACCCATTACGGGACATCGAACGGTTGGCCCGATGAGGGCGTGACCTATACCACTGCGCGCGATCTGGCGATGCTCGGCAAGGCGACGCTGGACAATTTTCCGAGTGAATATAAGCAATTCGCGGGTGTGAAAGATTTCACCTGGGGCAAAACGATGGGTGGCGCGGCGATCACGCAGGCCAACCGCAATCCGATCCTCGGCAAGATCGTTGGCGCAGACGGGATCAAGACCGGCCACACCGATGAGGCCGGTTACGGCTTCACCGGGGCGGCAGAACAAAATGGGCGGCGGATCGTGATGGTCGTCGCAGGCATTGATAGTTTCAATGGGCGAATCACCGAGTCGGTGAAGTTCATGGATTGGGGCTTTAAGGCCTGGGAATCCAAACCTTTGGTTGCGGCGGGCAAACTGGTTGGCAAAGCCGAGGTTCAGATGGGCAGTTCATCCGAAGTCGGGCTAGTCGCCCCGCGCAAGATTGCCGTTACGCTCCCGTTAGGGGCCGCAGCGCAGATGAAAACCAGCATTGTATATAGTGGCCCCATCAAAGCGCCGATCAGCAAGGGCCAGCATGTTGCTGATCTCGTCGTGACGACGCCAGACACACCACCGCAATTGATGCCGCTTGTTGCTGATAGCGATGTGGGTGAAGCAGGATTTTTCGGTCGCGCTTGGGCCGGCTTCATGTCATTCTTTTAAGGGTGACGGGAAAATTCATCACTCTTGAAGGCGGGGAGGGCGTTGGGAAATCGACGCAGCTCTCAGCATTGGCCGCTGCCCTTTCGGCGCTTGGCCTATCTGTGGTTACGACACGCGAGCCCGGCGGTAGCGCGGGGGCAGAGGCAATCCGCGCACTCCTCATGCAAGGGAGCGAAGATCGGTGGAGCGCGCGATCCGAAGCCTTGCTGTTCGCCGCCGCCCGCGCGGATCATGTCGAAAAGACCATCCGACCGGCCATAGCGCGCGGTGATTGGGTATTGTGTGACCGGTTTGTCGATTCGAGTCGGGCCTATCAAGGCGGGGCAGGGGGCCTGTCCGATGGCGATATTCTGGCGCTCCACCGGGTTGGCAGCGAGGGTCTGATGCCAGACCGGACTCTTGTTTTGACGTTGCCTCCTGCTGAATCGGTGGCGCGTGCCGCTCAGCGTGACAGGGGTAACGCGGATCGGATGGGATCGAAGGATAAGACTTACTATCAAAAGGTTGCGCAGGCTTTTGAACGGTTTTCCGAAATTGATTCTGAGCGCATAAGGCTCATACCCGCTTCCGGCAGTGCAGACGAGGTGACCGCGCGGCTGATCGCGGCTTTGGAATATCTGCTGTGAGCGATGTCCTCGGCCATGATGCGCCTATTGCGGCGTTTCTCTCGGCGATGCGCGGGGAGAAGATGCACCACGCGTGGCTGCTGACGGGGGCTGAAGGCATCGGCAAGGCGCGGACGGCGAACCTGCTGGCCAAACGGATGTTATGTGAGGCGGCAGGCCCCCCGATCGCTGGCTCTGGTGTGGAGACGCCGGAGAGTCACCCCATCGGCAAGCTGGTTGACGCTTGGTCTCATCCCGATTTCAAACTTCTCGAACGCCAGCCCAAGGATATGAAGCTCGTCAAGGAGCTCGACCGGCGCGGTTGGCCAGTTGGGATAGAGTTGGTCCGCAATATTAACGTCGATCAAGTGCGCGGATTGAATAGCCTGTTCGCGACAAAGCCTAGCTTTTCGGCGCGCCGTGCGGTGATCGTCGATGCGATTGATGATATGGAACGGGGTGCCGCCAACGCCTTGCTCAAAAATCTCGAAGAACCACCCAACGGCACGATCTTCCTTTTGATCAGCCATGCGCCGGGGCGATTGTTGCCCACAATCCGATCCCGCTGCCGGACGTTGCGGTTCGCGCCGCTTGGCGAAGCGGAGATGCGTCAGGCAATCCGGCGGGAAATGCCAGCGCTGGATGAAGCCGAACTCGCGGCGCTGGTCAAAGCAGGTGAAGGATCGCCGGGGCGGGCGCTTAGTTTTGCGGGACTGGATATCGGCGGGATTGATGCGGCTCTCGCTCAGTTGGCGACGACAGGGGATGCCAGCAACGCGGTCCGCTCTGAACTTGCCCAAAAACTCTCCACAAAGGCCGCTCAGAGACGCTTCGAGGCCTTCTTGGCACGGTGCCCCACATTCATCGCGAGCGAGGCTCAGCGACGCTCTGGAGACGCCCTAGCGCCCGCTATTGCAGCGTGGGAACAAGCCCGTGCGCTTGCCGAGAGTGCAGTGCGCCAATCGCTCGATCCTCAAATGACGGTTTTCGCACTGGCGGGTCATGTCGCAGGCCTTGCCCCCAAGGCGTGAGCCGTTAAAGCCTGCCGCATGACTGATCCCTTTTATATCACCACGGCCATCTCTTATCCCAACGGCAAGCCGCACATCGGCCACGCCTATGAAGCCATAGCCGCCGATGCGATCGCACGTTTCCACCGGCTATCCGGGCATGACGTGCGTTTCCAAACAGGGACGGACGAACACGGCCTCAAAATGGTGCAGACCGCGCGGGAAAAGGGCGTTGATGTCCGGGATTTGTGCAAGGAAATGTCCGATCATTTTCAAGCGATGTGTGACACACTCAACATTTCCTATGACCGGTTCATCCGCACGACGGAACCGGCGCATCACGCGGCGTGCCAGGCGTTGTGGAAAGCGATTGAGGCGAACGGCGATCTCGAACTCGGCCGCTACGAAGGCTGGTACAGCGTCCGCGATGAGGCTTATTATGATGAAAAGGAACTGAGCGCGGGGCAGGACGGCACGAAACTGTCCCCGCAGGGCACGCCCGTCGAGTGGACGGTTGAGGAGAATTGGCGGTTCAAACTCTCAAACTATCAAGATAAGCTCCTGAAACTATACGCAGAACATCCCGACTTCATCCAGCCCGCCAGCCGCCGCAACGAAGTGATCCGCTTTGTCGAGGGCGGCCTGAATGACCTCTCCGTATCGCGGACGAGCTTCGATTGGGGTGTGAAAGTTCCGGGTTCGCCCGATCATGTGATGTATGTCTGGCTCGATGCGCTGACCAATTATCTGACGGGGCTGGGTTATCCCGAAAAAACGCCGGCTATGGACGCCTTCTGGCCAGCCAGCCTGCACCTGATCGGCAAAGATGTGGTGCGCTTCCACGCGGTCTATTGGCCCGCGTTCCTGATGTCGGCGGGATTACCATTGCCAAAGCTGGTCTACGGCCACGGCTTCGTGCTGGCCCGCGGCGGGGAGAAGATGTCGAAGAGTCTCGGCAATGTGGTTGATCCAGTTGAACTTGCAGAGAAATATGGGGTGGATCAGCT
>JBJOLA010000351.1:0-9039 GCA_046045815.1 Pseudomonadota bacterium | reverse complement strand
TGGAAACCGGCGAAAACGGCTTGGGGCAGTCGACCTTCGAACCACGTGCGCGCCGGCCCCTCGCCGACGACGAGCACCCGGTGGCGCACACCGCGCGCGGTCAGTTTATCGATGGCGTCGGAGAAAACGTCCAGGCCCTTTTCCATGACGAGGCGGCCAACAAAGCCGATCACGATCTCGTCATCGCCGAGTCCCAGTGAACGTCTCCATTCCAGATCGCGCCGCTCAAGGTTGAAAATCTCCCGGTCCACCCCGCGAGACCAGATGCCAACATCATAATTCATCCGCTGATCGCGGAGCAACTGCGCCATCGATTCGGACGGGGCGACTATAGCATCGCAGCGCCGATAAAACCGCCGAAGCAGGGCCGCGACAAGGGGTTCGAGGAAGGCGAGGCCATAGTAGCGCGGGTAGGTTTCAAAGCGTGTGTGGACCGAGGCAACGACGGGCATCTTGCCGCGACGACCGTAGCTGACGGCGCGGTGGCCCACCCAATCCGGGCTCGATACATGAATGAGATTGGGCGAAAAGGCCTTGAGATCGATCTTGACGCGCGGGGAAAGTGAGATCGGAATTTGATATTCGCCGCGCCCCGGAATGGCGATGGACGGCACACTCACAAGGTCTCCCGTTGGCGGAAATGCTGGGGAATCCGTGGTCGGGGAATAGACGCGCACGGATGCACCTTGCTTCAGCAAATAGCCAACCAGCCGGTTGAGCGCCTGATTGGCCCCATCGCGGACGTAGTTATAATTGCCGCTGAACAGGGCGATACGCAGATCAGATGGTTCCATAGCTGCTCTGTTAATCGAACCAGTTTCAGAACGCCAGTTCCGCCCACACGGGCAAATGATCCGATGCGCGCTTTGCCTTGACGCTGTGGTGGGTGCCGGAATGGTGGATGTGAATATCGCGGTCGACGATGATGCGGTCGAGCTTGGCGATCGGACGTTGCGCATGGAAACTCGGGCCAGTCGGCGCGACATGCCAATCATGGGCGAACTCGACGAAACAACCACCGTGCGGTGACCACTCGTTAAGGTCTCCCATCAAAACGGTGGGGAGGGGAGGGCGTTCCGCGATGGCGGCGAAGATCGCGCGGATCTGTTTGCGCCGCCAGAAGCCTGACAGATCGAGGTGCATCCCAACGATGCGCAATTTTTGACCGCGAATCTCGATATCAGCGAGCACGGCGCCGCGTGGCTCCAGCGTTGGCAACTCAATTACCGCATGTGACTTCACGCTGGCGCTTGAATGAACCAAAATGGCATTTCCATGCCATCCGATGCTATCTGGCCGTAAGTTGAGGCGAACAGGAACCATATCGGTATAACTTGCAATCAAATCGGGGCAAAGCGCACTTTTGCGCGTGCGAAAGCGGCGATCCGCCTCTTGGAGGGTGATCGCGTCGGGCGCGATTTCGTTGATGACGTCGAGGATCCGTTCGGGGCGGCGCAATCTGTCCGTCCCGATGGCTTTGCGGATGTTATAAGAGGCGAGCTTGATCACCGACCGACCATAGAGGCCAGCTTAGCGGCGACCAAGCCCCAAACCGGCGAGGCTGTTCTGATCAAACTTCAATCGCAGTGTCACAAACGGACCCTTGCGGGTGTAGCGACTGTCCGAGAAATCCTTGTCGTTGAAGCCCACGACGTTGTAACCCACGGAAATGTAGGTGTTATTGAGTGGGGAGATGCCAATGGCCGGGCCAACAGCATAAGAGATGGCGCGGCCACCGGGGCTTTGACGCAGCGTTCCCGAAACACCCAAATCGAGTGTCTTCGAAAGATCAAAGCGGATGTCTGCGCCGAAAACGTTGCTCCAGCCCTTGATCTCATCGCTGCCGAACTTGTCGAACACATAACGCGTTCCCCAGAAGGCGGAGATTTCGCTGCGGCCCAGATAGCTGCCGTCTTCGCGCTTTGTGGTCGGCGAATAGTTCAGGCTGAAGCTGTTGATAACCCGCTTTGATGATACATCACCATTTACGGTGAGGGGCGCGCCGCCGATGGGGCCGAGATTGCCGAACACCGCGCCGCGCACGCTATCGGAACGCAGCTCGAGCTTTTCGAGGAAAGCAAAGCGGCTATCATCAGGGCGATGCGCCCAGCTGAGTGCAAGTGTTTTCGCGTCAGTACGGGCGCCGCCAAGTTGATCCGCCGTAAACCAAGTGAGCGATCCACCAAAGGCGCGACCTTCGCCGATTTGGCGGAGCGCGGCGAGGGTGAGGCCATAACGATCGGCCGTGTCACCGTTGCGATATTCGGCGCGACCGGCAACGCTCCACAGATCGGTGCGATAGGTTGCGCCTGCGGTAACGGCCGTGAAATTCTCGATGACAACACCGCCCGTGCCCAAGAACCCGCCCGATGCGATGGGCTGGTTTGGATTGAGGATCTTGCGCGTATCAATACCGCCGAGCACCTTGTTACCGTCGAGCGTGAAGTCGAGCGAGAGCTTCTTGTTGACGGGAACCGACTGTGCAATGCCGTAAGCGGCATAAGTGCGCGGGCCATATTCGTTGGTCACTTGCTGATTGGCGCTTGCGGTCAGGCGGGCACCGCCCCAAGGCTTTACGTCAAAACCAACGCGGGCAGTGCGGGCGTTAATTTCTTTGCCTTTGGCGATTTCGTAGCTGCCAACCAGAGTCACATCGTTGGTCACGGCGACGCGAGCGCTGAGACGGTGACGGGCTGGGAAATCAATGCTGCCGCCCCGATTGCCAAGTGGCACTTCGGTTTGCGCGTCAATTTCGAGCTTGTTGCTAAAGAAGCGCTTCGTGCCGCCAAGCTGCGCGATGGTGGACGTTGCCGTGGTGCCGTCATCAAGACGGTCATTGGCGACGGTGAGGCCGGCGCGCATATCCAGCGCCTTTGTGCGATATTCAGCAAGCGCACGGCCAGCCTGACGACGTGCGAGGCCGGCCAAACTATCTTCCTGCCAAGCGCTGCCCACGAAGGCGAGTGCGTTGTTGACGCGAACCCGTCCATCCAGGCCAAATTTCCGTGTGCCGCCTTCGGAAGCATTCTGTTGGCCAACGCCAAAGCCCGCCTGTTGTTCGCGCGCATAGGCGAGGACATCAAGCGTGCGGCCGTGATGTTCGGCTTCGATCAACCATGCGGTTGAGCTGCCGGTCGCAGTCGTCGGCGCGCCGTTCGTTGCCTTGCTGTCGCTCAGGGCGATTTCAGCGCGAACTTCGGTGTTCGTCGTCGGTGTATAGCGGACATCGACGCCGCCCATGTTGGTGCGATTGGTGTCGCTTTCGTCATGGATGGCGGTCGCGCCGATCTTGAGCGTCTTCTTCTGATTGGTCCAGGATGCGCGACCGCCAGCGTTCAGCACGCGCTGAGCGATGCCATCAACTTCATAGTCAACGACGATGAACTGGGGATCGAGCAGGCTTGAACGGCTGAGTACGGGATCACGAAAACGCAGCGTTCCAGCGACATAATCAATGTCGTAATCGATATGGCGGACGAGAACCTTGGTTTCGACGATCTTGTTAGAGCGCAGACGGTCACGCGTTTCAAATACGACACGTTCCGAGTTCGGCAGGATGTCCCGCGCACCGAGTGCATAGGGGCCTGACAGGCCATTGCCCTGAATTTCTTCGCGGCGGTGACGGTAAGGTGTATCCGCAGCAAACGCCGTCGCGCTGACATGTTCACCCCGATATTCGGCCTTTACGCCGTTGAACGCGCGCGAATAGCGAGTCAGTTCAGGCTCGTTGATCGCCGTTTCATAATCACCGAACAGCGCATAGAATTGCGGACGTTCGAGCTTGATATAAAGGTTGCGCACGCTTGCTGCGTCGTAACGGCGTTCGCTACGATCAGCGTAAACGGTGTAATAAGCTGTCGGATCAATCGTGCCGCCAAAACGAGCGTCGTTCTTGTTCTTGTCGCTATCATAAGCGAGCGTCATCAGCCACTGGCCCTTGATGCGGCCCTTGGCATAAAGCGCCAAACGCGCGTCGCTGTACCAATGCTCGCCCGCAGTGCCGAGACCTTCAGCATGACCTTTGAGGGTTTTGTAACCAAGTGTTCCGGTCGCAAAGCCGACGATCGTCCAAGGCCGCTTGCCCGGGGTCAGCCAGGTTTCGATCTGTTGGCTGCGCGTAACATCACCGTCGCGGAAGGGCAGGGTGATCGAAAGGCCACCCGAAGCTGTCGTTGGTTCTAATTCGACATAGGCAATGCCATCGTCACCTTCAACGCGCCACACTGGCTTCGCGCGTTCGAGGCCGGAAAGGCCCTTGGCTGCTTGCGCATCGGCTTCGACCGCTGGATAATAGGGTGCGGGGACGGAGAAATCACCTACGAGCCCCTGATGAATGGTTTTTCCATCACGGTCGGTCAGGCGGAGCGCGATTACAGGACGCGTAACGCCGTCAGCGACGAGCAAAGATTTTTCGCGGATCAGTTCAGCATGCAGCGGGCTTGCGGAAAAGTGGACCGTGCGAGTGAGATGTTCAACGATCTTGCCCGCAGCATCTTTGACGTCTGCGGTGAGGACAGTATCTTGACGCTCAAGTTCAACGGCACGCCACACGCTCGCTGCGATGAAGCCATCGCCGCTCTTTTTGACGCCGTCGAACGCCAGCGCATCAACGGGCTTGCCGTTGACGAATAGTGAAACGGTTTGGCTCGGGTCATGACGGATCGCGACACGGACAGCTTTTGTGCGCGGGTTATGATCAACTTCAGGGAAGAGCCATTTTATACCGCCCATTTGATCAGCAAACCAATCACGGCCCGCACCCGATGCTTCCTGGGGCGTTGGTGGGCTCACGCGACGCACGATCTCACCGACGAGGCGGTCCTTGTTGGTGCCCGCAACGCTGCGGAAATCTGCACGGAGCAGCGATCCGCCCTGACCGTCGATAAAGCGCGAGATCGCGCTGCCCGACGTGCGAGCGATTTGAGCGCAGTCGGCAGGCACTTGGCCCGATGGCAGCGTTGACGGATCAATCTGAACGACATGCAATCCGGGGATCACACCTTCGAAATGATAGCGACCCTCGATATCAGTTACGGCGTAGCTGCCGTCTTCAAGCATGACGCGAACCCCAGCCAAACCGTTGGCAGAATCTGGATCGACGGTGCAGCCGCCGTCCGTTATGCGACCGATGATAGTCATCCGGTCGGTAACGCCATCTCGTGCAATACGGACGACCGCATCGGCAATTACGCTCTGGGTGCCACGGTTGTCACGCGCGCTTGCTTTGTTCATCGCCATGCCAGGTTGAGCATCGGGGCGGACTTCAAGCAGATAAGTGATCAGCCCGCTCGCACCGGCAGCAAGGGGCGCCAAAGGCACCGTCAACGTGCGTGAATCACTTGAAACCGAATAGGATATAATATTCCCATCAAAACGAACCGTGTCTTTGCGAAGGCGCATTTCAGGTGGAAGGATGTCCGTCACCGTGATCGCACCTGTGGCGCGCGCTGGATCGCTGTTCTGGACGCTGACCCGGTATTGCACCGCATCGCCAGGGACAGCTACAGGGGCGGATGCCGTCTTACGCACGATCAGCGCGCCGCCGGGGCGATCAACCGGGATGTCAATCCGCACAGGTGCCGGATCGACCAACGTAAACACGCGCGAATAAGATCCATCCACGATCGTGTACGGCAGCCCGTCGGGCCGCGTGAAGCCAGCCAGTTCGGCTGGTGTCGCGCCAGACGGCGCGGTGTAGGGAGCTGGGGGCTCAACCTTGAGACGATATGCACCGGGCTTCGCGAACGGGAAGCGGTAGTCACCATCGGGGAAAATATATTCGTTTCCGGCGGCGTCACGCACGGGTGAGCCGGTCACGATTGTGGACGGGAAGGCGGATACGCCATCATCACCGAACACCTGCGCGGGCAGGTTCGTCACCGCATCGACCAGCGTTACCCGTGTTCCAGCAACGGGTTTGCCGTCGATGCTATCAAAAACAACTCCATATGGATCGATCAAGACGTCAACCGCTGAGGTCGCGAGCACGGTGCCGTCTCCCGTGCGCAGCCCGGTAACTGTCAGCTTCTCGTCTGGCTTGACCGAAAGGATGCAGTTCTGCGCGACTGCGGCTGGCGGAATGGCGGATGTCCGTACCATGCCCACGAAAATACCGGTGTCGACACCGGTTTCAGAGAGGATGAGTGTTTCCACATCATCCGACGGCGTTGTCAACTTAACCGTTACGGTGTCAACTGCGCCGTGATTTTGGTTATCATCCGGAGAGTTTATGGAGATAACCAGAGGTTCCCCAGCCCGGATCTGCGGAGCCGCGCTCACGGATGCGGGGGAAAGGGCCGTTCCGGCGAATGCGCCATCTAGAACGACAGGGAGATCGCCACTGCTACCGCGACAGGTTGTCGAAGGAATGGCGAGACTTTGAGCACCAGGAGCGCGCTCAAACTGATAGGTGGTGATCGTTGCTGCCGATGGCGGAGGCGTGCCACGCTCAACCGCAATGTCCACACGATTAGATTGTTGTTGAACCTTTGTGGTTCCTACATCCCATTGAATTGTCGCAATGTTGGATATGGTTTGAGCATGCGCCGTCATCGGCATCGCGCAAAGGAGCGCGCCTGCCAGTCCGATCAGCTTGTCAGAAATATGGTTTACGGCGTTGCGCATAAAAAAAGTGGAAAGGGCCACCCGGTGGCACTGCGCCGCCGGGTGGCCGATCCTGATCACCCCTTAGTTGATGGTGACTTGGAAATAGAGCGTCTTAGGCGTGCCCGTTGTAACGGTGCCCAGCGATCCATTCACAGTTGTACCCACGAGCGAACCGCCCGCGACGCCATCAGCATTGCAGCTGCCGGTCGGTTGCGTGCCGGTGTACGTGCCACCCTGACGGATGGAACCTGGCACGAATGTGACCGTTGAAGGCAGTGGATCGCTTATGGTGAGCGTATCTGCTGTCACCGCCGAAGAGTTGGACACGATGATGCAATATTCAACCACAGCGCCAGGGATCATCTTAGGATTGCTCGCTAAGTTGATTGGATCCGAGATGACTTTGCTCTGCTTCGTGACGTTTAGCGTCGGCGCACCGACAGTATAATCGTCGCGCGCGCTGTGCTTGGCATCCTTGGCAGCGTCAGTGGCACCGGCAACGTCGGCAAAGACGGTGTCCATACCGGCTGTATTGGCGGTGGTGTTGTCGGAATTGGTCATCGCGAGACCCTTTGTTCCGGCTGTCGCGGCATCAAGCGCCGTAGCAGTCAGCACAACACCGGAAACGTCGCCGTTAACTTGTGTTGATGGGATCGTGGCGACCACAAAGACACGCACAAATCCGCCATCTTGCGCGAGGTTATCGGCATAGAGGGCAGTATCAGTGAGTGGCTCATACGTGCCGTTATTGTTGACGTCGACAAACACGCCCGTGATCGTCGTATCAAAATTGTCGGTGCCGGCGTGGGCAGCGATGCCCTGTGCCGCAGCAACGTCAAAATCGAGGATCGCGTTGGAGTTGTTGGTCACGCGGAACGTCGTCACAGCACCGGTTTGGCCAGGCGAAACTGTTGTCGTTGCCGAGCCTTCTTCTATTACCGTCAAGTTGACCTTGCGATCGACAATGATGTTGTTGGTGTTCGAATTGACGGTATTCTGGTGAACCGTGCCGACGAAATAGTCGACGGTCGCGGTGTTGGCGATCGTGTTACCAGCGGTCGTCGTCGCGAATGCCGGGTTTGCCCCCAGCACCGCAAACGCAACACCACTGGCAGTCGCCAAGAGTTTGAGTTTGTTGGTCATTTTAGGTCTCGTTTCCTGTCTGTTACGTTGTGCCGGTTAATAATCCCGCTGGCACAGGTGGCGGGGGGTCCTTTCAGCGGACAAGTCCGCGGAAGCTTAGTTTTCCTTGTGCGCCTGCTGGGATGGCATTCTTCATTGCCCAGCGTACGTGCGTGACATCCTCAGGCCGCGCTGCACGTAATGTGCCGTCGATCTCCTGCACTTTGAGGGTCGTAAGTGACCCCCAGACTTTGCCGCCGTCGATAGAAACCTGGGCGGTGGGGTCAGCGGCTCCTTGGTAGGAAACCGCCTCGGGCAGTGGATTGGTGATCACAAAGTTGCTCGCCGGCGTGGCGCCAACATTGTGGTAGTTTAGGATGAAGATTAGCCGATCACCCGGCGTCACGACTTTTGGCGCGAGAAGCAGCACTTTCGACTTGCCATCCGCCTCCGAAATTGTGCGTTCGAGGAAAACCTCGCTCGACAATGCTACCGAGTTGGCCGCAAATGCCTGCTGAGGCAGCACGAGTGCCGCCAGCATCAGGCAAAGCTGGATCAGATGTGTGCGCATCAGTTGATCTTGACTTTGAATGTTACTGTGCGGGTTTGGCCGCCTGTCACCGAGCCGAGCCGCACAGCGACGGCGTTGCTGGCGAATTCGCCGGCGTCGGCATCAACATTGTCCGTAATCGGTGCGGCTTCCAGGGTGATGGTGCCGAGCTGATAGGTCGTTCCCGCAGGAATGGTGTCGCCCAGCGCCAGATTGGTGATCGTACCAGTGCCCGTCAGGCTCGCAACGAGCTTATATGTGACGATTGATCCGGGGACCGACTTGGCACCCCCAAACGGATCAAGTACGACTGCGCTCTTGGTGAACGCGACAATGAGGTTCTGAACGAGATATTTGCCGCGATCCGTGCTGTCTGCACCGGTTGTACCAACGACAGCGTCGCTGCCACCGGTTCCAAGGCCGGGAAAGCTCGTCCCTGGCGCGCCGGTACCTGTTACGGCCGCTGCCGTCAGATCCAGAAAGCCGCGGTTTGTATCAACGGCCCCGGCCGGGATCGTCGACAGCACGAACACTTTGATCGAACCGTCTTGCAAAAGCACCGGATCATTTGATCCGGCGACATAAACAGTATCGGTGCCGGAATCATAAACGCCGTTTCCATTGGTATCGAGCACGATTTGCGACAAGGTCGGATCAAAATTGTCGCCACCGACGGCGACGTTTGGCGTCAGGCGGAACGCTTCCGGGCCGTTGCCATTGTTTGTCACGCGATATGTCAAGACAACATTGGTCGCGCCGCT
>JBJOLA010000093.1:0-8603 GCA_046045815.1 Pseudomonadota bacterium | reverse complement strand
CTGCCTCTGCGTCAGCACTGCTAGCCAGTGTTGCCGGACATTATCACCCGGCGTGGGCATCACCCGTGGTGCTAGGAGTTTCAGTTTTTGTTTTCGGCTTGGCTTTCAGTTTCACCAGCATTCTGCAGAAATTTCGAATTGAATGGGCCAATCGCTTTCCCTTCAGCTCAGAGCAAGTTAGCCCATTGATTGGTTACCTCAGGCGATGCGTGGAAGATAAGAGACCCATTTTTGCCGTCGATGGTGAGGAAATTGAGTCGGCATTTCTTCTCAACCCATGGGCTATTTTCCTGCTTTCGAAGCGGGCAGTGATCAGAGGGGTGCCAGCCGACGCTACGCAAGGTCCGTTGTACCGTCGATACGCGCTGGGTGCCTGTGTTAGGAAGCCTGCTGGCCTGCCTACAACAATCTTGCCGCCCGAAGCGACAACCCTAAACATACTATTTGATCAGCGAACGCAGATTCTGGATCAAAGTGCCACACACATTTTTGTATGCCGCGATGCTGAGACAAAAACAGACCTCTCAAAAGAACCAACGCGCGCTGGAGCAAAAGAGGACCATTGGATGTTCAGTGTCGAAGATCTCGAATTTCCATCTCTGTCCAAGCGCGTGGCTCATCACTGGACTGGAGGAACAGCGCGACAGCAAGTCCAGACGATGCTCGACATTGGTTTTGTTGAATTCAAACGAAACCCAACACTGGCCGTCACTGCGGTGCGCAGAGTTGTAGTAGCGGCGCTGGAAAAAAGGAACCTACCGATTGGCCTTGAAACGCACAAACAAGATGCCACCGAATGGATTGACAGGATGCTGGCACGGGACACCAAGCACAGCTACAAATGGGTCAAGCGTGCTATGACCGATCCGAACTTCCGATCCAAAGAAGAGATCATTCATCAGCCTGAGCTCGATTTGTCCGAAGAATGAAATTTACAGCACGTTACCCGTAACGCCTCTGTAAGGGCCTAGACTCCACAACTGAACTTGGTTTCACTCCTTCCCACGCCATTGTGCGCAAGGAGACGAAAATGCACACCTTTGAACCAAACGGCCTCATTTCGATGCGCGAATGCATGAGGCCATTATCCATATCCAGCCGCTCGACGGTCTATGGATATCTAAAATACAACCCGGATTTTCCGGCCCCGTGCATGCTTTCCCGAAGGAAAAGCCGCATACGATTCAAGGCCAGCGAAATCACTCGCTTTATCGAAAGCCTGCCTTCGCGATCCTGACGGCACCTGAAGAATGTCTGAATTTTGTCAGCGTTCAAACGCGAGAGGAGGCATGCCATGCTACCAATCGCAAACACGATCACTATTGATACCACGTCGTTGATCGCCGCCGACGTCTGGCCGTTCGTCATTCAGCTTTGCCAAGACAATCTTGACGGCCAGGAATGGCGGTGGGCGACGGGTTATTGGAAGCCCAGTCCGCGTCCGATCATAGATAACCTGGCGGGCGACCTGTTCCGGCTGTTGGTAGAAGGGCCGATCCATGTCGCGCTTGGCATACCCTATCCGTTGGGAGGATTATCGGCGACTGCGCATGGTTGGACATCGCTTGATCCTGTCGAGACCTCGCTGTTGGTTTTCCAGTTGCGCCGCGCCATTGATGCAGTGATCCAGACTTGGTTTGATCAGCATCGCCCAAGGCCGCACCGCCGAGCGCGTCATAATTCACGCCGACAGCAGCGCCACCAATCTGGTTGACCAGAAAATGATGTATTTCGGCATATCGCGAACGAAGACATCGGCGGCCGTTTATACCGATGATCGCGCCAAACCTATTGCGGGGATCAACCACGCCCGATGCAAGCTGATCGGATTTGCAGATGTCCCGAATTTGGCAGTCACAATGTCATCACCGCCACCCAGCGTGATGTTGCCGTTGATGATGCCATCGTTCGTGTTGATGGTCGACGATCCAAGGCCATTCGTCACAATTGACCCGTTGATCACCACTCGGTTGACCAAGTTTAAAGCATCGAACGGCGTTGGCAAACTGCCAGCTGAAATAGCGGTCGTCGCGGCGCTGATGATGCCGGTTGCGCTATTTACCACATCAAATGAATTGACGCAGGCAGCTGTTGTTAAGCGTGCCTGCGCTGGACGCCATCAAAACTGCTGTCGCTATCGGACTGCTCGACGTGATTGTCGCCGCGTTGGCGATCAAACTGCCGTAGTATATGTTTGCGTTCGTCAAGGAATCGACGGCTATGTTCGCGCCGCCATCAATCGTGCCCGCATTGTTAAGCGTATAGGCGCTCGATCCCGAAATCGTGTCACTATTTGTGACGTTAGGCGATTCGCTGCCAAACGGATTGGCAGTATTGCCTACCACGGCAATACCCCAATTTCCTGTATCGACGCCCGCAGCTAAAAACCAATTCGCTTCCTTCAACGAACACTGAATTAATTTAAGAGCAATTTTTCAAAGCTGAATATATTTTAACGCCAGTGTTTTTAGATCAAGCTGCGTCAAGATTTTCCACCCAAGCCATATGTTTTCAAACCCGGATATCGCGAGTTCAGGCCCCTTCGAAGTTGTCTGCCACAAACCGGTCGAGCAAGCGGACGCCATATCCGGTTGCGCCTTTATCCCAAACCGCGCCGGGCTTGGATGCCCAGACCATGCCGGCGATATCGAGATGTGCCCATTTGACGCCTTCATCAACGAACCGATGCAAGAATTGTGCGGCCGTGATAGAACCCCCTTCACGCGGGCCGACATTTTTGATGTCCGCAATTGGGCTGTCGATCAGCTTGTCATAGGCCGGCCCAATTGGCATGCGCCACAGTGGATCGCCAGCGGCCTTGCCTGCCTTGATCAATGAATCAGACAGTTCGTCATCATTTGAAAACAGGCCGCCATGCTCATTTCCGAGCGAGATGATGATCGCGCCAGTGAGTGTGGCGAGGTCGATCATGATCTTGGGCGCATATTTCTTTTGCACCCACGTCATCGCATCGCACAGGACGAGACGGCCCTCGGCATCGGTGTTGATCACTTCGATGGTTTGGCCTGACATTGACGTCACAACGTCACCAGGCCGCTGTGCTTTGCCGTCCGGCATATTCTCAACCAGCCCGCAAACGCCGACGATATGAGCCTTGGCCTTGCGCGTGGCGAGCGCCAGCATCGTTCCGGCAACCGCCCCTGCCCCGCCCATATCCCATTTCATGTCTTCCATACCCGCCGCAGGTTTGATCGAGATGCCACCTGTATCAAAGGTCACGCCCTTGCCGACGAACACGACTGGAGGGTTTTGCGTGCCATTCGTCCCATCCCAGCGCATCACGAGCAAGCGCGGTTCGCGCACCGATCCCTGATTGACGCCAAGCAATGCGCCCATTCCTGCGGCTTCCATTTCGGCTTGGCCCAACACTTCGATCTCAACGCCGAGTGCAGCCAGTTTTTG
Source organism: Pseudomonadota bacterium (assembly GCA_046045815.1). Taxonomy (GTDB): domain Bacteria; phylum Pseudomonadota; class Alphaproteobacteria; order Sphingomonadales; family Sphingomonadaceae; genus Aquisediminimonas. Next base: position 5,180 of record JBJOLA010000093.1, on the reverse strand, counting down.
ACAGCGTTCAACGAAGCTCTCTGGATAGATGATGTTGGCGGGTTCGGTCACCAATTCGCGCGTGAAGCTTACGCCGTCGCAAACAGCCTGATGGCGGGCCCACGCCGCCTCCGATCCGTCCGGAGCGCCGATCAATGTTACCTGCGCGAGCGTGGGCTTTTGCTTTTCGGGCAATTTCGTCTTGTATATGTCATAGCGCCATCCCCGCAGATGCGCACCGGCGGCCAAACGCGCGCTCGCTTCGGCTGTGGGCCTTATCGCGAGTCCGGTGAAGTCGATTGCTACGCTCGTTTCTCCCGATGTCAGCAACTTCGCAGTGATCGACGCGCCAGCCTTTTCACAGTCCTCAACGCTCGCTTGACCGATACCGACCAGCAAAAAGCGTCCTTCGACCGTGTGCGTTTCGAAAACACTTCCCGCTTCTCCCTCGAACCGATTGGCCGTGGCAGCCGCCCGGATAATATCAGCTTGAGCTTCGGGCAGTGCTGATGCGCCGAGCGTGCCTTTGGCAATCAACAGGGCGACTGCGCCCTGCGCTGCACCGCGTGAAGCGGAAAAACCTAACTTTATCATATTGGCTCCTGTGGGATGGCCATCGGTTGAACGGCGACACGAATCGCTTCAGTTGCTGATAGCTTGCGCACGGCCAAGCGGCAAAGCATAGCCAAACGGTGATTGCCCCGCGCCCCGTCTGGTGCAATAGGCGACGGATCAAACAATGTGCGGGTGTATGTGAAAAGAATTGACGCAATTGCATTGGCGACGCTCCCGCTCATGCTGGCAGTTTGTGATCCTGCGTCAGCGCAGGAAGCAATCCCGATTGTCTCGGCAGCCCGGAATAATGTCGATTTCAGCGCAGACACACTGAACTATGACAACGAAACGGACATTGTCACAGCCAGCGGCAAGGTCGTGATGACGCGCGACGGCAATGAAGTGAATGCGGAAAAGATCGTTTGGAACCGTAAGTCAGGTCAAGTCATTGCAACGGGCAATGTGCGTGTCGTCAACCCTGGCGGTGACACGGCATATGGCGATTCGGTGGAACTGACCGATAGTTTGAAAGACGGTGTCGTGGAAAATCTGCTGATCGTTCTGGCAGATGGCGGGCGATTGGCCGCGCGGCGTGGCACCCGGCTCAACGGTATCAACATGCTGGACCGTGCGGTTTATTCTCCCTGCAAGGTCGAGGATGAGGATGGCTGCGCCAAAAATCCTGTCTGGCAAATCACCGCAGTCAACGTAACCCATGATCCCGTCAAAAACCGTGTGAGCTATAAAAATGCGCGGCTGGAGCTTTTTGGCCTGCCGATCCTCGCGCTGCCGAAATTTTCGCACCCCGCGGATTTACAGGGAGCATCCGGTTTGCTCATTCCGAATGCCGAATATTCGCGAACCAATGGCTTGCAGCTTTCCATCCCTTATTTCTGGAGAATCGCGAAAAACCGTGACGTGACAATCACGCCGCACGTTTTTTCGAATGCCTTGCCCGCCGTTGAAGCGCAGTACCGCGCGCTTACGTCGAAAGGCGCTTACCAAGTTGGTGGCTATATTACGTTTGGGACGCGCATCCCCAACACCAATCTCACAACCCAGGGCACAAAAGATCTGCGTGGCTATTTCGATGCGAGTGGGCGTTTCCAGCTCGATCCGCTGTGGAGTATTCGCGGATCAGTTCGCTTGGCGTCTGATCGCACATTCATGCGCCGCTATGATATTTCGCGCGATGATCGTTTGCGGTCAACCGTCGAGATCGAGCGGATCGCGCCCGATAGCTATCTCTCAATTGCAGCATGGGGCTTTCAAACGCTCCGCCCCGGAGAATCGCAAGGCCAGATTCCGATCATCATGCCGCTCGTGGATTATCGACGCCGGATAGAAAACTCGTTGGGCGGCCGACTGGATTTGCAGCTCAATTCGATGTCCCTCGCGCGCACTGGTGGACAGAATACACAGCGCGCCTTTGCCGGCGCGCGCTGGGATTTGCGGCGAATAACGCCTTGGGGTCAGGAAATGATTCTCACCGGATATGGTCGCGCGGACGTTTATCATTCCACGGGATCAATCCTGTCACCGACAACAACTTATCGCGGTCAGGATGGCTGGCAAGGTCGCCTGATCGGGGCTGCAGCCTTTGAACTGCGCTGGCCCTTCATTGGGCCCTTGTTTGGCGGCGTCCAGCGGCTCACCCCGCGACTGCAAGTGGTTGCGTCACCGACGACAAAGAATCTGTCGATCCCCAATGAAGATGCCCGCGCGATTGATCTCGAAGATAGCAACCTCTTCGCGCTCAACCGTTTCCCCGGATATGACCGGTGGGAAGATGGCACGCGGATCACCTACGGACTTGATTGGGCGCTCGATCTACCGGGCGTGTCGATCCAGACGAATATAGGCCAGAGTTACCGACTGACCTCCAAAGCAACACTCTATCCCGACGGGACAGGTCTGACGAACCGCCTCTCCGATATCGTTGGCCGCACCACAGTTAAATATAAGCGGTGGGTGAGCCTCACCCACCGCTACCGCCTCGACAAAGACAATCTGGCAATCCGCCGCAATGAAATTGATGCGACGATCGGTTCAGACAAGACCTATGCCGTCATTGGCTATCTCCGGCTCAACCGCGATGTCAGTTTGGGTATCGAGGATTTGAGGGATCGCGAGGAGCTACGTCTTGGGGGCCGCGTACAAATTGCACGATATTGGTCGCTTTTCGGATCGGCTATCGTCGATCTGACGGGAACGAACGATGACCCGACGTCGACTTCAAATGGCTATCAACCGATTCGCCACCGCCTCGGCATTGCCTATGAGGATGACTGTCTGCGCATGGGCCTGTCGTGGCGTCGAGATTATGACGAATCTGGCGATGCACGGCGGGGAAGCACTTACCAATTGCAGCTATCCTTCAAGAACCTTGGCCGCTAGGGCGTTTCACGGTGGGATCGTTGATGTCAGCATTCATTCAGTTCACCGCGCATAAAGGCGCATTTCCACTTGTTTGAAAAGACGGGGTAAATACGAAGATGAAGTCAGTTTTTCGCCGGAATGTTGCGCTTGCGCTCCTATCTGCTTCGGTTTTGTCTGCAACCGCATTTTCCCAGACGGTGAGTGACGGCGGTGCTGTTCCCAACACCGGGCTCAACTTGCCCTCCACGCTGACCACATTTGGTACGGTGACGCCAACCCTGCGCAAGGCAACAGCCATCGTGAATGGCGAAATCATTACAGGCACCGACGTTGATCAGCGCTTGGCCCTGATCCAGGTCGCAAACGGCGGCAAGATCGCCGCTGATGAAACCGAAAGACTGCGCGTGCAGGTTCTGCGTAACCTGATCGACGAAACGCTGCAAATTCAGGAAGCCAAGGCCAACAAGATCGAAATAACCCCTTCCGAAGTGGACAGCAGCTTCAGCCGCGTAGCGCGCAATTTCAAACGCACGCCGGAGGCCATGACCGCTTATTTACGCACCGTTGGCTCTTCCGACCGTTCGATCCAACGCCAGATCCAGGGCGAAATCGCCTGGAGCCGCCTCCTCCGACGCAAGGTGGAAGTGAATGTGAGCGACGCTGAAGTGAATGCGGTGATGGCGCGATTGAAAGCAGCACGCGGGACGAGTGAATACCGCGTCGGTGAAATCTATTTGTCGTCAACACCTGAAAACTCAGCCGAGATCACCGCCAACGCGACGAAGATCATCGAGCAGATCCGCAAGGGTGGTTCGTTCCAAGCCTATGCGCGTCAATTTTCCGAAGCCTCAACCGCGTCGGTTGGAGGAGACCTCGGCTGGATTCGCGCCGCGCAATTGCCCGACACGCTTGGGCAGGCCGTGCAAGAATTGGTCGTCGGACAGATTGCGGGGCCGATCGCGGTTCCCGGCGGATTTTCAATATTATATCTGATTGATTCTCGCAAGGTGCTCACCGCTGACCCCCGCGATGCGCAACTGTCCCTGCGGCAAATGGCAATCAATTTCCCCGCCGGGATGTCGGCAACGGAGGCTCAAGCCAAAGCAACTTTGTTTGGCCAAGCGACACAGGCGATGGGCGGTTGTGGCAAGGTTGAAGAGGTTGCCGCCAAGATCGGTGCCGATGTGGTCGATAATGATCAGGTGAAGGTCCGTGATTTGCCCGGGCCGCTTCAGGAAATGCTGTTGAAGCTGCAGATCGGCCAAGCAACGCCGCCCTTTGGATCACAAGCTGAGGGCGTCCGCGTTCTCGTCCTCTGTGGTCGCGATGAGCCGCAAGTTGCGGGTGATCCCTCGTTTGAACAAATCATGGCGCAAATGGAAGAACAGAGAACCGGGATGCGCGCTCAACGTTACCTCCGCGATCTCCGTCGGGACGCGGTGGTCGACTATCGATAGGTTGCAAGTGCCGCTTGCCGTTGCCCTTGGTGATCCGTCCGGGATAGGCCCCGAAGTTACCGCCAAGGCTTGGGTCGCGCGCAACATCCAGAGATTACCACCGTTTTTCGCGGTTGGCGATGCACGGTCAATCGAGGCGGTGTGGCGCGGGCCTGTCTCCCGAATAACTGATCCCTCTCACGCTGCTGAGGTTTTTCCAGAAGCGCTGCCCGTCATCCAGGTTGAAGATGCAGGGCCGATCCAACCAGGTGAGCCGAACGGCGAAGGGGCACGCTGCGCGCTGGCATCGCTCGAAATGGCAGTGGGCCTGGCGCGAAACGGCGCGGCCGCGGGCTTGGTGACCGGGCCGATCTCAAAGGTCTGCCTCTACAATATCGGTTTCACCCACCCCGGACAAACCGAGTTTGTGGCGGAGCGCTGCGGGATTGCCACGGAAAATGCGGTGATGATGCTCGCCGGCCCCAGCCTGCGGGTCGTGCCGATGACAACCCATATCCCGCTGGCTGACGTATCCGCGCTCCTGACCATTGAGCTGATCGTTTCCAAAGCGCGCGCGACAGCAAAGGGGTTGCTCCGCAATTTCGGCATTGAAAATCCCCGACTTGCCTTTGCCGGGTTCAATCCCCATGCCGGTGAAAGCGGGATGCTGGGCCGCGAGGAGGTTGAAATCATTGCCCCTGCCGTCGAGATATTGCGCGCTGAAGGGATCGACGTCATCGGGCCGGTCGCGTCCGACGCAATGTTCCACAATCGGGCGCGGTCCACCTACGATGCGGCGCTTTGTTGCTACCATGATCAGGCGCTGATCCC
>JBJOLA010000256.1:0-4935 GCA_046045815.1 Pseudomonadota bacterium | reverse complement strand
ATGTTGAATCCGGAGTCGGATCGCTGTTCTGAGTGATGCATTGCCAAAAGATATGCCACGACCACCTATCTGCGGATAGGAATTGATGCTTGCACTCCCCATTTTCCTGTCCGATACAGGTCAGGCCGAACAAGAAAACGACAATTGTCGCCCAGTTCTGTTTGAAAAGAGGATGCTTGCAATGGGTGTGGTGCAGACCACGATCATGCCGCCGCGTGCCGCGCACCAATATGTGCCGCGTGCTGTCATTGAACAATTGGCCGAAACCGTTGGCAAGGCCCGAGTTGTGACGGTTAGCAGCCCCGCTGGGTTCGGCAAGACCACTGCGATGTTGCGATGGGCAGATATGCTCGGCACCGACGGGCGTCCCGTCCTCTGGATTGCAGCGCGTGCCGGGATCGATTCGCTGGCGACGTTTCTGGGTGCACTCGAAGCGGCCAGCATCGCAGTCGGGCTGGCGCCGGACGATGCGACGGGAGCACGAGGTCCGCGTGATTGGCTTGCCAATCTATCGTCTCGCACTGGCCCTCGTCCCGTGCTGTTCATTGACGATGCCCAGTTGCTGTCGTTGGAGATACGGGAATTCATTGATCAGCTGATTGCCAGCGCCCGAGATTCGCTCACAACGGTGATTGCGTCTCGCGGGGAAAGCGGGATCAGCCTCGCGAGGCTGCGCTCGCTTGGGCATCTGGCGGAAGTCCGAGTGCGACATCTCAGTTTCGACAATGACGAAGCGACGCGTTTGATCCAACAGGAAATCGGCTCTGTCATCTCCGCCGCAGAAATCCAGAGGATGATTGTAGACACACAAGGCTGGGCGGCGGGCCTGATATTGGCTGTGGGCGCTTGGCAACGCGATCAGACTGAAGGCTATCCTCCGCCGGGTGGGACGACGGGGCTGCGGAACGAGTTTGCGAGTTATTTTCATGAAGAAGTGATGGAAGGTCTGCCGCAAAATATTCGCGATTTCATCGTGGATACCTCAATATTGGAAGAATTGACGCCGTCCTCTTGTGCCGCCGTCGTCAACACCGAAAATGCCCGCCTGATGCTTGAAGAGGTGTTCGAACGCGGATTGTTTTTGGCTGACATTGACCGGGAACTCAGCCGATATCGCTATTTCACTTTATTCAGGGAAATGGTGCTGGGGCGGCTGATGATGCGCGCGCCGGAGCGCGCGAGTGAACTGCATCGCCGGGCGAGCCGTTTTTTCGCCTCCACGGGTCACTACCAACATGCGCTCGATCACGCGGTCCAAAGCGGCGACAAGTTGTTTTTGGCAGATCAGCTCGAACAGCTTGCAGAGCCTATGACCTATGATGGCTTACTCTACCGTGTCGACGAATTGGCAAGCGAGCTGCCATGGGAGTCGGTCCAGAATCGCCCTTCCTTATTGCTCGCCATGTCTTGGCGACGCAGCAGGCGGCTGGCCTTCAAATCGTCTGAGAGGATGATCGAGGCAGCAGAGGCTGCGATCACTGCGGCTTCGGAAAACGGGGCGATTGACGAATATGAAACCGAGCAGATTGGTTTTCGTATCCGCCACCGACGGATCATGCTCGAGGCTGCTCGGGACAATATGGTGTATGTCGAACGCGAATCAGAGCTGCTTCTTGAGGATCTGGGGGATGACCATCCCTATCTAAGCTGCACTTTGCTGGCCCAGCTTTTGTCAGCGCGGCGCGAACTCTATCATTTCCACGACATGCTGCGGCTTGAGGCGGAATTGCGAAAAGCGCTGGGTCGTCCAGGCTCCGACTTTGCTTCTATCGCCCTAAAATCGTCGGTCGCACCTACGTTGGTAGCGCAAGGCAAGACCCAGATGGCGCGCCAGTTCCTGACCGAAGCGCATAGTCTGGCAATGGATATGGAGGGGCAGGTTTCCGGTCTTGCGGCGCTCCCTGCCCTACCGCTTGCCGAATTGCACTATGAATGCGGCGAACTTGAAGAGGCTGCGCGGCTGGTCGAAGGCTATCTGCCATCGATCCGTCAATGGGGCTTTGTCGATCAGCTCGCCTCTGGCTTTCTGGTGCGCGCGCGCCTGGCAGCTGCGGATGGCGATTTGGCGAGCGCCTTGTCCGGCCTGGAAGAAGCACAACTGGTAGCCATCGAATGCGGGCTGGATAGGTTGCGCGCTCTTGTTTTGTCGGAGCAAGTGCGAATGCTTGTGAAAGCTGGCCAACTGGAACAGGCTGAGCAACTTTTCCATTCAAGTGACTTACGGATTGACGGGGAGCCCGTCCCGACGCTCAATCCGACACGCCTTAACGAATGGATGGCGATTGCGTGGCTCCGGCTTGAAATGCAACGCTTCCGACTGGTCCGATGCCGCAAGATCGCAAAGCGCTGGCTGGAATTTGTTCGCAAACGCGGTGCTGTCCGTTCTGCAGTTACCTTCGAGCTTCTGCTCGCTGAAATCGCTGTCCTGTCGGGAAACCGGTCAGAAGCAAGGCGCTCCGTGCGGGCTGCTGTTGAACTGTCAGAGCCTGGAGGCTGGGTACGCCCCTTTGTGGATGAAGGAGAGGCGATTTCATCCTTGCTGGTGGAAGCCTATGCAAACGGACCAATGCTGGATACGCCAGTTGACCGGTTTGCAGCCAAGCTGGTTTCAATATTGCGTGGTACTCCGCAGATGAGTGAAGACGAGGATGATGATTATGGCCTTGGCAGCGGTTTGTCTCTGCGCGAGGTCGAAATCCTGACGATGGTGAGCGGTGGTTTGCGCAACCGCGAAATCGGAGACAGACTTGGACTCACCGAAGGGACCGTCAAATGGTACATGCAGCAAATCTACGACAAGCTCGGCGTTCGCCGCAGGCCGCAGGCCGTCATTCGGGCAAGGCAGCTGGGTATTTTGCCTTAGGATCTGATCCGGCACCCTATCGAAGGGAAGATTGAGAAACGCTGTGCTCTTTCTAACACCCAATCAGACAAGACATATTTCGGGATCTGCACGTGGCAAAAGGCAAGGTTATCATCAGTTGCGCAGTTACTGGCGCAATCCACACGCCTTCCATGTCGCCTTATTTGCCGATCACAGCGGAGGAAATTGCTGAAGCTGCGGTTGGGGCGGCCGAGGCTGGGGCTGCAATCATCCACCTGCACGCGCGCAACCCGGTTGACGGGCGTCCAGATCAAAACCCGGCACTGTTTGAGCCATTTTTGAAAGTCATCAAGCAGCGTTGTGATGCAGTCATCAACCTGACGACCGGTGGCCATCCGTCAATGGCGTTGCAGGAGCGCCTGCGCCCAGCCACAAATTTCCAGCCGGAAGTGGCATCGCTGAATATGGGTACGATGGGCTTTGGTCTGTTCCCGATGCTTGATCGTTACACGGACTGGAAGCATGACTGGGAATCAGCGACGCTGGAAGCCTCGCGCGATCTGGTGTTCAAAAATACCTACAAGGATATTGAAGACCTGCTGACGCTGCTGACGCCGCTGGGCACCAAGTTTGAATTTGAATGCTATGACACCAGCCATCTTTATAATCTGGCGCATTTCAGAGATCGCGGACTGGTGACAGGGCCATTGTTCATCCAAACTTGTTTTGGAATTCTTGGCGGAATCGGCAGCCATCCTGACGATGTGATGCACATGAAGCGCACGGCGGATCGACTGTTTGGTGCTTCTTATGAATGGTCGGTGCTCGGTGCCGGTGCGCGTCAGATGAGCATCGTAGCAATGGCCGCGTCAATGGGCGGGAATGTTCGTGTCGGGTTGGAAGATTCACTTTGGGCCGGGCGCGGTAAGCTGGCTGAAACCAACGCGCAGCAGGTCAAGATGGCTCGTGAGATCATTGAGAATATGGGCCTTTCGGTTGCCACACCCGATGAAGCGCGCGAAATTCTGGCGCTCAAAGGGGGGGATCGGACAAATATCTGACATGACGAAAGCCTGCACACCCGACGAAGCAAGCGACTGGATGATGAAGCTGACAGCGCTTTCGTTGCCGCAGCTTCTTGCGCGTTCCGAAGCAATGACAGTGGCGGGGCATGGGACGGTCGTTACGTACTCGCGCAAGGTTTTCATTCCGCTCACTCAATTGTGCCGGGATGTCTGCCATTATTGCACCTTTGCCAAGCGCCCGTCCGAACTTGCGGCGCCCTTTTTGGACCTAGAGGCAGTGCTGGACATCGCCCGCGCCGGCGAAGCTGCGGGATGTCGCGAGGCACTGTTCACCTTGGGGGATCAGCCTGAGACGCGTTATGCCGTCGCCCGCGAGTGGTTGGCCGCGCGTGGCTATGCAAGCACTCTGGATTACGTCGCGGCGGCCGCAAAAGCAGTGCTCGCTCAAACGACGCTGCTGCCGCACCTCAATCCTGGGCTAACGGGCGACGAGGATTATGCCGCGCTGCGCCCGCTCTCTGCCTCGATGGGGCTCATGCTGGAAAGCGCGTCGGACCGGTTGTGCGCAAAAGGCATGCCGCATTATGGCTCTCCCGACAAAGTGCCAGCGGCTCGGCTGGAATCGATCCGGCTGGCGGGTGAAGCACAGGTTCCGTTCACCACCGGGCTGCTGATCGGCATCGGCGAAACCCGGGCCGAACGGGTGGAGGCGCTGATCGCGATCCGCGATCTTCATGCTCGATATGGCCATATCCAGGAAGTCATCATCCAGAACTTCTGCGCCAAGGACGCAACCCAGATGGCGGGAGCAAGCGAGCCATCGCTTGAAGACCATCTCTGGACGATTGCCGCCGCGCGCCTCATCCTCGGGCCTGACATGACGATCCAGGCCCCGCCCAATTTGCGGGAGGGATCGCTCGCCCAGTTGATCCGAGCTGGTGTGAATGATTGGGGCGGGGTTTCCCCCGTGACGCCCGATCACGTCAACCCGGAAGCACCTTGGCCGCATCTGGAAAAACTGGAAACCGAAACCGAAGCAGCGGGTCGACATTTGCGTCAACGTCTTGCCATTGGCCCCGCTTTTGC
>JBJOLA010000252.1:0-2707 GCA_046045815.1 Pseudomonadota bacterium | reverse complement strand
CCGGCCGCTTTTTGCTGGATTGGAAGCCGAACGACGGGATCAAGCTGGAATTCAACCTCAACGGCTGGTCGGATCACTCGCAGCCGCAGGCGCAACAGTTGATCGGCATCAATGCGCAAGCTGCGGGCGCAGCAAACGTTCCGGCGCAAATTGCCTCAGCCTTCGCGCCGAACAATGCCCGCGCGGCGGACTGGACCGGTACGGTAATCGATCCGGGCACAGGTGTGATCCTTGCTCCGGCAGGCTCGCCCGCCGCCTTCGGTCCGGCCGCCGCCACCGGTGTAGGCGGCTATGTTGCGGGAACAGGCAAATTGGTCGATTTCACGCCCTTCTCCAACCGCAGGATGTGGCAGACGGCGCTGCGGGCTGATATCGAGCTTGGCGGAGTCACGCTGACCTCTCTGACATCCTACACAGACTTCAAGCAGGAGCAGAGGGTCGACCAGGACGGCAACGCGCTGGTTTCCTTCGATCTTCAGAAGGCGGATGGATATATCCGCAGCTTCAACCAGGAATTGCGCCTGGCGAATGACGCTACTTCACAATTCCGCTGGCTGGTGGGTGCGAACTACGAAAACAGCAAGACCTTTGAAGATCAATCGCTCCGTTATTTCGATAATTCGCAACACAATCCGGGTGTCAACTGGATCAACCAGAGCGGTGTGCTTAACAGCCAGAAGATCCAGAACTACGCCGCCTTCGGCAATCTCGAATATAGCGTTTCCGATCAACTGACGGTGAAAGCAGCGGCGCGGTACACCAGCAGCAAAATTGATTCGAGCATATGTTCCTACACGACCCCGACGGGGCGAGTTAACACGTTGCTCGGCTTTGGCCTCAACGGCACTTGCTTCACGATCAATACCACGACAGGCCCCACTGGGCTGCCGATCGTCGGGCAACTCAAGGAGCACAATGTCTCTTGGCGTGTCGGCGCGGACTATAAAGTTAGCAGCGATGTTTTACTGTATGCCAACGTATCGCGCGGCTACAAGGCGGGCAGCTTCCCCAGCCTGTCAGTTGCTTTCGATGTCGGGCTGAAGCCGGTGACACAGGAATCCGTGACCGCATTTGAGGCAGGCTTCAAGGCGTCGTTGGCGGACCGCAAGGTTCAATTGAACGCCGCCGCCTTTTACTATGACTATAAGGACAAGCAGATCCGCGGGAAATTGCGCGATCCCACCTTTGGCGCTCTCGACGCATTGCTCAACGTTCCCAAGTCGCGGATATTCGGTGCGGAAGCTGACATCACCATCAGACCCGCAACGGGCCTGACGCTCAACGCAGCGGTAACCTACCTCGATTCGAAGATCACCCAAGGACCAGCGGCACCCCGGAATTTCAATATCTATGGTTTCGTCGATAAATTCGAAGGCGATCCACTTCCCTTCACGCCGAAATTCTCAGGCGTGGTTAATGTCGATTACCGTCACGAAATGGCTTCGGGCGGTTCTGCCTTCTTCGGTGTGAGCGCGAACACGCGGTCACATTCGGATGCGGCGATCGGTGCGAACCGGATCCCGTTCCCCTATTCGGCCACCTCGATCACGGCGCCCGGGGTTGGCAGCAACGTCTTCAACATCAAGGGATATACCACCGCCGACGCGCGTATCGGCTATGAGGCCAATGATGGCGCATGGAAGGTCATGCTCTGGGGCAAGAACATTTTTAACAGCTATTATTGGACGACGGTTATTCCATCGAACGATTCCCAAGGTCGCATCGCCGGAATGCCCGTGACTTACGGCGTGACGGTTGGTTTCAAGGTCAGGTAATTAGAGGCTCTCTGGGCTTGGCCGCTTCTTCCCTTGGCCATCTCCACCCAGAAAGCCTTAACTGGGACCTCTCTTCCATTCCCCGCTTTACAACGGGAATGGGCGAGGGGTCCCGTTCTTTTTGATTTTGCAAAAGCCTCCGTGGTTCTAAGAGCGCAGAGGCAGCCAGAAATTTGTGAGAGGATTTCGCCGTGCCCGTATTGGAAGCTGATGGTAAGCGAGCGCCAGACTGGCGGCAAGATTTTGAGCCGTATCTGGTTGCGATGCTGGATAAGAAGCACGCCCGCCAAGGCAAGAGTGGTTATAAGCCGCGCGCGGCACTAGACGTCACCGAACGGCTGGGCCACCTCCTGAGCGCGCACGGCGTAGCGGGTAAGGCGCAGAACGTCCGCCGGATGGGTGGCGGCGCTTCCAAGGAGCAGTTTCTGTTCGATCTGGTTGATCCTGCGACCAGCAAAACCGAGAAGCTCGTGCTGCGGATGGATCCGCTCGAAGGCATCATCGAAACGTGCCGGACGCGAGAGGCGCAATTGCTAGAGGTGATCGCCGGTACCGTGCCAGCACCGCCGGTTGCGTTCGTCGATGGCGACGGGACACATATGGGCCAGCCAGCGATGATCACCGGCTTCGTGCGCGGTGACACCAAGCCGCGTGACGCGACCGCTGGCCCATCCGGCGTAGGCATCGTGATCGGTGAGCGCGCCTCGTCCGTGCTCATGCCGCAATATCTGGATAATCTGGTTGCCATCCACTGTTTTGATTTTGCCGGGGCAGACCTCTCGACCTATGCCGTGCCTGAGGGCGGCACCACTCAAGCCGCGCTGTGGCAGCTCAATTTCTGGGAGCGGGTGTTGGAGGACGACGAGGTCGATCCATCGCCGCTTCTAGCCTACACCGCGTGCTGGCTGCGTGAACATGCGCCGGTGTGCGCA
>JBJOLA010000236.1:0-2570 GCA_046045815.1 Pseudomonadota bacterium | reverse complement strand
CAGGCGCGACAGAGGATCGCCACAGGGGCCTGTCGCAGTTGATCGTTGATCTCAAGGCCCCGGGTGTAACGATCCGTCCGATCATCGACATCAATGGCGATCATGATTTCAATGAGGTTTTCTTCGACAATGTCGATCTGCGGGATGATGCCTTGCTTGGCGCAGAGGGCGCAGGTTGGGAACAGGTGACGGCTGAACTTGCGTTTGAACGCAGCGGTCCAGAACGGATTTATTCAAGCATGGTGCTGTTCGATGCCTGGATTAAACATTTGAGGACGCTCCCTGAAATCGTCGAGACTCGCCAGACTTTTGTGGGAACGGTTACCGCGCAACTGACCGCGCTTCGGGCATTCTCGCTGGCGGTGACGGCGCGGCTAGCGGCGGGGGAGCAGCCCGTGGTCGAAGCCTCGCTCACCAAGGATTATGGGACTGGCTTTGAACAAATGATCCCGCAGATGATCGCCGATGATCTTGCGTCACATCCCGGCGAACAAGTCGATCCAGATTTGCGCACGGCCTTGACCCATATGCTCCATATTTCTCCGGCATTTTCATTGCGAGGCGGCACGCGCGAAGTGGTGCGCGGGATCATCGCGCGTGGATTGGGGTTACGTTGACGAGTGCATCTGAACTGCTCGAGCCGTTTGAAGCGATGCTCGCGAAGGATGGCCATGATTGGGACGCGATTGAGGCGTCCGGGTTTCTGGACGCACTGGTGCCTGAGGCACAGGGTGGGGCAGGGCTATCGCTGTCTGACATTGAGCCGCTGCTAAGGGCGCTAGGGCGCCATAACTGCCTCCTGCCGGTCGCTGACGCGATGGTGGGACGCGGACTGCCTGAGGGGCGATCAGAGGCTCTCAGCGCGATCCTGGCGGCTTGTGCGATGGCGGGGGCGATGGAACATGTCCTGGAAATCTCGATCACCTACACCGGGGACCGGGTTCAGTTTGGCAAACCAATTAGCAAAATCCAAGCGGTGCAGCATCAGCTTGCGGTGATGGCCGAACATGTCGTTCTGGCGCGGATGGCGTCTCAGCTCGGCTGTTCACAGGGGCTGCATCCTTCAACTGAGATTGCGGCGGTGGCCAAGCAGGTGACGAGCGCATCGGTTCCGACAATCACCGGCATGGCAACGGCGGTCCACGGCGCGATCGGTATCACCCAGGAATATGCTCTCGCGGCCTATGTTCGCCGCCTGCACGAGCTTCGCGTCGCGCACGGATCGGAGAGCTATTGGGCCCGGAAACTGGGAGCCGCACGGCTCGCGTCTCCGGACCTTCAAACTGTTGATTTTGTGAGGGCGATTCAGGCCTAAGCCACCGATGCCTTGACGATTTTGCCGGGTTCACGGGGAGGCTCGCCCTTTGGCAGCGCGTCGACATGATCCATGCCGGATGTCACTTCGCCCCACACGGTGTACTGATTATCCAGGAAGCGCGCATCATCGAGGCAGATGAAGAACTGGCTGTTGGCGCTGTCCGGGCTCGATGAGCGCGCCATCGAGCAAACGCCGCGGACATGGGGTTCGCGATTGAATTCAGCCTTCAGGTTGGGCTTGTCTGAACCGCTCATTCCGGTACCGGTTGGATCGCCGCCCTGCGCCATGAAGCCGTCGATCACGCGGTGGAACACGACGCCGTCATAAAAACCTTCGCTCGCTAGATCGCTGATCCGTTCAACATGGCCGGGCGCGAGATCTGAACGCAGCTTGATGACAACGTCGCCGGTCGCCAGTGTGAGGGTGAGTGTTTCGGCCATTTGAGAATCTCCTAATTGATTTGGCGAGCCGCTTAGGCGGCTTGCGCGATTTGTGCCAGCCCATATTCGCGAGCGACGAGTTCATAGCTGCGTCTGCGCGCGGCGTGATCAGACATGATGTTGACGAGCATCAGTTCGTCTGCGCCATAGGCCGCTGCAACGCCATCGAGCATGGCGCGAACTTCAACGGGCGTGCCAACCGATGTTCGTCGACGGCGGGAGGGTTTTCCGTGTTCCTTCGCCCATTCTTCCGCCACCTCCACTGATGGAACCGCGATCAAATTGCCACGCACCAGGTGCCAGAACATCATCTGAGATGGCAACGACAAGCGGATCGCCTCCTCATGTGTCGGGGCCGCAATCGCCCAAGTCGCGACCATTAGATACGGCTTGGCAAGCGTCTTTGAGGGATGAAAATTGTCGCGGTAAATTTTGGCGAGTGGTTCGGCATCCGAATTGATGAAGTCCGCGATGCAATAGGGCAGGCCGGTTTCCGCTGCCCACGCGGCACTATCGGGTGACGATCCGAGCAACCAAAGATCGGGCGATCCGCCGTGGCCCGATGGCAACGTGTCCCGAAGCGCAGCAAAGGGATGATCGGCGGGCAGGCCATCTCCGTAGTAAGCGATGATTTCCGCCAAATTGCTGGGAAAATCATCGACCGGCATCTGTCGGCTCCGATCCCGCTGGAGCGCGAAGGACGTCCGCTGATCGCTCCCCGGAGCACGGCCCAGCCCAAGATCGATCCGCCCCGGCGTGAGCGCGGCGAGCATCCGGAACGTCTCGGCAATCTTGAACGGCGAGAAATGCGG
>JBJOLA010000216.1:0-3805 GCA_046045815.1 Pseudomonadota bacterium | reverse complement strand
GATCAATATCCCCACCTTCTGTCGGGCGGCCAGCGCCAGCGGGTAATGATCGCGGCGGCCATCGCTCACCGGCCCAAGCTGTTGATCGCAGATGAACCAACAACCGCGCTGGATGCCAGCCTGCGGGGTGAAATCATGGCGCTGCTGGATGCCCTGCGCCGCGAACAGGGCCTTGCAGTGTTGCTCGTCAGCCACGATCTTGCAAGCGTTGCGGGGCATGCGGATCGGATCGTGGTGATGTGGCACGGTTCTATCGTGGAGTTTGGGACGGCTGGTCAGATCATCGGGCGGCCCAAGACAGATTATGCCAAAGCGCTCGTTACCGCCGCGCCGCGCCTTCATGGGCCGGTGCCAGCATTGCCGCCGGTCGGTGCGACATTGCTTGAGGCGAAAGATATCCAAGTCTCATTCCCCCGTCCTGGTTGGCGGCGTGGCAAGATGAACGCGGTGGGTGGAGCCTCATTGACGCTCCATCAGGGCGAGGGGCTGGCGATTGTCGGCGAATCGGGCTCGGGGAAGTCAACGCTGGGGCGGGCCATCGTCCGGCTGGGGCCGAGTGATGCAGGGCGTGTCGACTGGCAGGGCGTCGCGCTCCCGCCCCGCGCTCACATGACGGCGGACCAGCGCCGCCTGATCCAGCCGGTGTTTCAGGATCCCGTTGCCAGCCTCGATCCGCTGTGGAACGTGTCTGACATTGTTGCAGAGCCCCTCTGCCATCTGATGCCGCAGCTTTCACAAGCGGAGCGTCGTGCGCGCGTCGATCAGGCGCTTGTTGAGGTCGAACTCCCGGCTGATTTTGCAGACCGTAAACCGAGATCCTTGTCGGGTGGGCAGGCGCAACGTGTTGCAATTGCGCGCGCCTTGATTGCGGAGCCGCAGATGTTGCTGCTTGATGAGGCGACGTCAGCGTTGGATGTGTTGATCGCGGCACAAATTGTCGCGCTCCTTCAAAAGCTTCAGCGCGAACGAGGGCTCGCGATTTTGGCGATCACGCACGATCTCGCGCTTGCCCGCCTGCTCTGCCACCGGATTGCGGTGATGGATGCGGGGCAGATTGTTGAAGTTGGTGACGCGAAGGCCTTGATCGCTAACCCGCAACATCTAGCCACCAAGAGATTGGTTGCGGCCAGCCATTGAGGCTCCTAACTTTGCCACTCAACCATGAATGGAGTCGCGTGATGAAAGCATTCAAATATTTTGCATTGGCAGGACTTACTGCGTTTGCCGTCCCCGCTGCGTCTGAGATGGCGGGCGGTGATCGCATGATGCACTCTGCGCCAACCACGCGCGCCGAAGTTGAGAGCAAGATCAAGCAGCATTTCGCGACGTTGGATACCAACCGCGATGGCTTCGTCACGAAGGATGAGGCGGCTGCCGAAAAGGCGAAAATGGCAGGTGACATGCGGGATCGTCACTTCAAGGAAATGGACACCAACGCAGACGGCACGATCAACCGTGTAGAATTTGACGCTGCTCATACGAAGATGAAGCCAGGCGGCGGCGACATGCCCGGAATGGCCGAACATGAAGGCGCTGAGGTCGAACGTGACGTTCAGGAAAGCAAGGACGCCAAGGGCAACAAGATCAAGCGCGTGCGCGTTATGATTCAGGAAGGCGATATGTTCGCGCGTGCCGATAAGAATAATGACGGCAAGGTCTCGCTTGCAGAGGCCCTGGCCGGCCCACTCGCGCGTTTTGACACCGCTGATACGAATCATGATGGGACGCTCAGCCCAGAGGAGCGGAAGGCCGCTCGCGAAAAAATGCGGATGATGATGGGCGAACACTGAAATATCTTGCGTGAACATGAAATAACATCACCGTTCAGCTTCGCTCAATGCGGAGAGGCATAGTGAGTCGGATGTGGCGGACGAGATGTCTCCGCCGGGTTTGGAGTTAAAGCGATGAAAAAAACATTGAGCTTAATGATGGCCGCCAGCGTCGCGCTGACCGGTTTGGCTGCAACGCCTGCAATGGCGCATGATCATGGCCGCGGCGACTATTCCCGTGACTATGACCGCGAAGATGGCCGCTATCAAAACCAAGGCTATTACCAGAACGGCACTTATTACGAAAATGGCCGCAACTATGATGATCGCGGCTATAATGATCGCAGCTACAACAATCGTGGCCGCTGCCGTTCAAAGGGCACAGCGGGCCTGATCATTGGCGGTGTGCTGGGTGGATTGCTCGGTCGCGAAATTGGCCGTGGTGGACGCTATGACTCACCGTCGACAACAGGTCTGATCATCGGTGCCGGTGCAGGTGCCCTCGCGGGTCGCGCTGTTGAACGGTCAAGCTGCCGCTGACGTATTTTCAGGGTTCCTTCCGTTGGTGGGAGGAACCCCTTGGTTCAATCCGCGAAAGGATCCCGCACAAGGATCGTATCTTCGCGCTCAGGCGAGGTTGATACCAGCGCCACTGGGCATTGGATCAGTTCCTCGACGCGGCGGATATAGTTGATCGCTTGAGCGGGCAAATCGTTCCATGTACGCGCGCCAGCGGTGATTTCGCTCCAGCCGTCTATTTCCTCATAAATGGGTTCGACCCGCGCTTGATCGGCGGCGTGCGGCGGCAGATAATCGTAGGTCTTGTCCCCGATCTTGTAGCCAGTGCAGATTTTGAGCGTTTCAAAACCGTCGAGCACGTCAAGCTTTGTCAGGGCGATGCCGGTGATACCGCTGACGGCAACGGATTGGCGAACGAGGACAGCATCAAACCAGCCGCAGCGCCGCTTGCGCCCCGTGACGGTGCCGAATTCGTGGCCTCGTTCGCCGAGGCGTTGGCCGGTTTCATCTTCGAGTTCGGTAGGGAACGGCCCGGCCCCAACGCGGGTGGTGTAAGCCTTCACGATCCCCAGCACGAAACCGACCGAAGACGGACCTAGGCCCGATCCGCCCGACGCCGTTCCTGCAATCGTGTTTGAGCTGGTGACAAAGGGGTACGTGCCGTGATCGACATCGAGTAACATGCCTTGCGCGCCTTCAAACAAGATGCGTTTGCCGGCCTTCTTGGCCTCATTGAGTTCGAGCCAAACGGGCTTGGCAAAAGGCAGGATGAAGGCCGCAATGTCCCAGAGATCATCGATCAGCCGCTTGCGGTCAATCCCACCGAGACCGAACCCGGCGCGCAACGCATCATGATGCGCGCAAAGCCGGTCAATCTGGGCTTCGATATCGTCAAGATGGGCAAGATCACACACGCGGATCGCGCGGCGGCCAACCTTATCTTCATAGGCCGGGCCAATGCCGCGCCGCGTGGTGCCGATCTTGAATTCGCTGGCATCTTCACGAAGGCCATCCAGGTCGCGGTGGAACGGCAGGATCAGCGGGCAGGTTTCGGCAATGTGGAGGTTCTGCGGATTGATATCGACGCCTTGGCCTTTGAGCTTCGCCACCTCGTCGCGGAAGTGCCAAGGGTCGAGAACTACGCCATTGCCGATGACCGACAACGTGCCGCGCACAATCCCTGAAGGCAGCAGCGAAAGCTTGTACGTCTCATTGCCTACGACCAGCGTATGACCTGCGTTATGACCGCCCTGAAAGCGCACCACGACGTCAGCGCGGCTGGCCAACAAATCAACGATCTTGCCTTTGCCTTCATCGCCCCACTGGGCACCGATTACGGTTACATTTGCCAAGATAATTCCCCTAAATCAGGTGCAGTGTACAAACGCCAGTGCCCTAGTGCGGTGCCTAGGATTCGTCCAGACAAAGCGCGAAATTTAAGCATAGTCCGTCACCTCACGTTCATTTTGCAAATGCCAGGCTTTGCTCGCGTCATAAAAAGGAATATCAAAATGCGT
>JBJOLA010000194.1:0-8670 GCA_046045815.1 Pseudomonadota bacterium | reverse complement strand
TGACCGAAGATATTTTGCCGCCCGAAGCCTACAAGGCCTTTGCGCCTGAGAATGTCGCCCCAGCCGCACTCTACCTCGTGTCGGAAGACGCGCCGTCGAACATCATCATGGGGGCGGGTGCAGGATTTTTCCACACCGCAAACGTCACGCTGACCCACGGCATCATCCTCGACGAAGCAGACCACACGCCCGAGGGCATCGCCGCAAACTGGGCGGAAATTTCAGATCGCACCGGTGAAACCGTGCCGCAGTCGGGCTCTGAGCAGTCGATGGCGGTGATGGCCCGCATGCAGGGAAAATAGTTCGGACGGCTATTCCGCAACCAGCTTCATAAGGCGGCGCTCCACAGGCGCGAGAAGTGGCGCAAGTTCGTGTCCGCGTTTGAGGATCACCCCACTTTCGCCGAATAGCGCCCACTCCCCTTGACGGTTGCGCAGAGCCGGACGTTTTTCAATGCGAATTTCGGGCCGCTCAGCCGCCCGGCGAAAAGCTGAAAAAGCAGCGACGTCGCGCTCCATCGTGATTGCGTAGTCGCGCCAATGGCCCGCCGCGACCATCCGTCCGTAGAGATCGAGAATGCGGGTGAGTTCGGCGCGCTGAAAGGCAGTTTGAGCAGGAGGTCGGCCCGGGAAGGGCGTCACCTCCCCCATCAGGCGCGCTTGGCCTTAGGCTTGACAGCTTGCGCCTCATCCAGCGCGGCAAGCCGCTTTTGCATCTGTTCCATCTCGCATTTTATAATCTCAAGCTGCTGGGTGGCAGGATCGAAGCGCTCGCTGCACGGTGTGCCGTATGCCATAAACTCTTTTTGATAGTCAGTGGCGTCCATCAACGTCTGTCGCGCGGGAATGCCGACCATCACCGCGCCTTCGGGTACGGCTTTGGTGACGACAGAATTCGCGCCGATCCGCGCGCGCGCACCGATCATGATCGGGCCGAGCACCGCCGCACCCAGTCCAATGATCGCGTCATTGCCAATCGTGGGATGACGCTTACCGCCGGTGCCATTCGTCGGATTTGTGCCGCCAAGCGTTGCGCCTTGGTAGATCGTCACATTGTCCCCGATCTCGGCGGTTTCCCCGATGACGACAAATCCGTGATCAATGAAGAAGTTGCGGCCAATCTTTGCGCCGGGATGGATATCAATCGCGGTCAACATCCGCCCGAAATGGTTGATAAAGCGGGCAAGGAAATAAAGTTCGGCAGTATAGAGCCAATGTGCCACGCGGTGAAAGCCGAGCGCCCAGACGCCGGGGTAAGTCAATATCTCCCAACGCGACCTCGGTGCCGGATCGCGCGACTTGATGGAATCCAAATAAGCAATCAGCGAATCAAACATGTCCATACCTTTGCGGCCCATTGTATCTATTTAGGGTGTGTTGCCACAGGATTCCAGACCCGCGTTCAACCGCGCCAAAACTGCGACCGGGCGTTGGGATGAGCAATGGTCAGCGTGTTTTTTATAGTCTATTAAATTAGTAGAGATAAAAAGAGGTGCATTATGGAATTTTTCGGCTTTGATCTTTCGGCGCTCCTTCCCTTCATCGCGATTGGGTTTGTCGCGCAGCTGATTGACGGTGCCATCGGCATGGCCTTTGGCGTTATTACCAATACCTTGCTGGTGAGCGTCCTCGGGGTTGCCCCCGCCCAAGCATCGGCGCGCGTCCATCTGGTTGAGATGTTCACAACGGCAGCCTCAGGGATCAGCCATATCTATCACCGCAATGTCGATTGGAAACTTTTTGCGCGTCTCGCCGGTCCGGGCGTGATCGGCGCGATATTGGGGGCCTATGTCCTGACGAACATCGATGCCTCCGTCGCCAAACCGTTTGTTATGGCCTATCTATCGGGTATCGGTTTTTACTTGCTCTACAAGGCTTGGGGATACACCCACACCCACCGCATCCCGAAAATCATCGAGCCGTTAGGACTGATCGGCGGGTTTCTGGATGCAGCCGGCGGCGGCGGCTGGGGCCCGGTCGTCACGTCAAACCTGCTGATCCAGGGGACCTCACCCCGGATGACCGTCGGCACCGTTAACACCGCAGAATTCTTTTTGACAACTGCAGCCTCCGCCGTGTTTGTTACCCAATTGGGATGGCAGACATTCAGCATCGCCACATTCGGTCTGCTGATCGGCGGTTTTGTCGCCGCTCCGCTCGCAGCCATGGTCACGCGCCACATCCGCCCCCAACGTTTGATGCTGATGGTCGGCATTGTCCTCACCAGCACCAGCCTGTTCAGCCTGTACAAGGCGCTTGCGTGAACCAGTGAAACGATTACTCTCTCACCATCAAGTGAGAGAGGCAATCAATGAGCATCTATCTGCCGACCATAAAACAGCTTCAATATCTGGTGGCGCTGCATGATCATGGCCATTTCGGCAAGGCGGCGGAAGTGTGCTACGTCACCCAATCATCGCTGTCGGCGGGCATTCGGGAACTGGAGACGCTGATCGGCGTCACGCTGGTCGAGCGCACCCGCCGGGTGGTGCGCTTTACCGCGCTGGGTGAGCGGATCGTCGAAAAAGCCAGGCGCGTGCTGCGGGAGGCGGATGAGCTGGGGGCGATGGTCCACGCGGCAGGCAAGCCGCTCACCGGCGAGCTGCGGATGGGGGTGATCCCAACCATCGCGCCGTTCTTGCTGCCGCGCATCCTGCCCAAACTGCGGACGGACTGGCCCGATCTCAAACTCTATCTGCGCGAAGAAACCAGCGGCGCGGCGTGCGAATCTTTGAGCCGGGGGCATGTCGATTGTGTGCTGCTCGCGCTGCCTTATGCGTGCGGCGATATTGAGTTTGAGCCGCTGTTTGATGATAAGCTCTATGTCGCCTTCCCCGCACAAGAAGCCCCCCCCGGCGATGCGACGCCTGATGATATTGATGCGACACGGTTCCTGCTGCTCGAAGATGGCCACTGCCTGCGTGATCACGCGCTCTCCGCATGCAACCGCCCCGAACTCCGCGCCGAAGCGACGATGGTCGGCACGTCACTGCACACGCTTGTCCAGATGGTGGAGAATGGCCTCGGCGTCACGATGCTGCCCAAGATGGCGATTGATGCCGGGATATTGGAGCACACCAAAATCATCGCGCGCCCCCTGTCGGCGGAGAACCCTTCACGCAAAATTGCCCTGCTGTGGCGAAAGGCCAGCCCGCGCGGGAAGGAGTTCGCGCTTTTGGCCGACGTCCTGCGGGAAGCGGCGGTTATTTAGAGTTCACCCTTTTCCTAGACAATTGTAGCTTTGCACTTGCCATTTCTATCGAAACAATCAACACTTTGTTCAGGGAGCGAAGAGGATGAAATCAGCACTATTTCTGGCGGCGGCAATTCTTGGCAGCGCGGTGGCTCCGGCACTTGCTCAGGATGCAAATGCGCCCGGATTGGGGGAAGTTGTTGTTACCGCCAGCCGGATCAACGCGCGTTATGCCCAACAGGACCGCCCCGTTGTGGGGCTGCGCCGGCAAGCCGATTCGGTGGTCATGCAATTGACGATCTCCTCTGACTCCCGCGACTATGAAACCCGTAAGCGCGAAATTCATTCAATGTTGGTGTCAGCACTCGAACGTGCCGCAACCGCTGGCGTCGAGTTGGTGACCGGTAATTTCGATCTAATCCCAGTTACCAAGGCGAATTATCAGGAACTGTCCTTTTCATCGGCAGGGCGCGTTGATACGAGCCAGGTAAGTCTGATGATCAAGGTCAAGCTTGGCGGATCGACCGTCGCTGCGGAACAGAGAATTGATTCCTTCGTCAAAAGCATCGTGCGGACGGGCCGAGGGGCAGTGGACAAGAGCGGCGGGTTGACGCTAACCATCGTCAATCCCGATCAATACCGCGAAGCTATTGTCAAGCTTGTCGCTGACGATGCCCGGCACTATGCCGCCATTTTTGGCCCCGACTATGCCGTACAGGTCAGTGGCGTCGATGCTCAAATTTTTTGGTCACAGGTGAGCAGCACCGATGTGTTCCTCAATGTGCCCTATCACTACACTATTGTTCCTAAATAATTTTGTCCGGAGAGACGGCATGAAAGCAATTGCAGTTGCAGCCATAGTCAGTTTGGCGGTATTTGCCGCCCCGTTACTAGCGCAGGATGACAGCGGGCTAAGCGAAATCGTCGTTACGGCTTCAAAGAGATCAGAAAACAGTTCCGCGGTCGCGATCGCGCCGCCTCCCGTGATCGGCCTCAAACGGCAGGCAGACTCAGCGGTACGGAATATAGAGATTGTCTCGGATTCACGCGAAGAAGGAGTGCGGAAGCATGAAGTTCAGGCGATGCTGCTCGACGCCATCGACCGGGCGAAACGCGATGGATATAGTCTTGTTACGGGGCAGTTTGAACTCGCCGAGGTGACGCGCGCCAACTGGCAGGATCAATTCCCTGGCCTCGGCGGTAAAGCCAGTACCGATGAAGATGACGACGACGATGATGACGAAGATAACAAACCGCAGCCTGCATTTGAGGATGACAATAGCACTGCAACAGTGCGGCTGAAGGTCAAAACGAAGCTCGACGGCTCAATCGGCAATGCACAGCAGAAGATCAGCAGTTTTGTCAAATCTGTTCCAGCCACCGGTCGCTCACAAATTTCGCAAAAGGGCGGCCTAGCGCTGACTATTATCAATCCCGAGCAATATCGCGATGAAATCTTTCGCCGTATCGCCGTTGGCGCAAAACATGCGGCCACTTTCTATGGCGCGGAATATAGCTTGGACGTGACGGGTCTTGATCAAGCTATCGCTTGGAAGCAGGTGAGCAATACGGAGGTGTACCTTTACGTGCCATACGGCTTTTCGATTAAACGATAGGCGGCGATTCACGGCATCGCATCCAAAACCCCGCACCGAAGCCGCTCCCGACAAATCGATCTGGCAAAACGCTCTCCCATAGCCCTAGAATGCCCAAGCGCGGTCTAATCCTGCGTGCAAATGAAGTTTGGGTATCCGGGTCGCCAAACACTTTCCAACAGGGCGTGGCGCGTCCATTTTGGGCACTACAGAGCATAGTGGCAGTTTTGCGTTGGCGGGTCATGACGGCGCTCGTTGCATTTCACCAGACCCCGCCGCGCTTCACCTCAGCGGCACCATTTTCCCATTCGGCAGATTGAGCGCTTTAAGCATGGCTGATATTTCTGCGTGGGCAGAAGGCTGCGCGCGTCCTAGTTTGGGGATCAGCTCCAGATCGAACAATGTCAATCCAATCGGGAAGAGTTCGCGGTATACGACCCGTTCATGCAGACCTGGGATCAGGCGAAACCCTGCCGTCGGCGCGATCTTACTTAGCGCATCCTGAAATTTGCGTTCATTCCGGGTGCCCTGGCTGCGCGACCGATTTTGCATTACCACCCAGTCGAGCGGCCGGGCGCGCTGCGCCAGCCCCGGTTCCTTCAAATGGGCGACGAGGCGGGCGAAAGCGCCGAGCGTCCGAAGTTCTCCCGTTCGGGGATCGATCCGGCCCAGCATATCGAGATCAATGAAACTATCATTGACCGGGGTGACGATCGTATCAGCCATATGGATCGCGCGGCGGGCGATGGGCGAATCGTGCCCGCCGACATCAATGACAATGAAGGCGCAATCAATCTGGGCCATGCGGATCTTCGTTTCGAGTTCCGCCTCAGTCGATTGGGCGAGCAATATCTGGCGTGGTCCGGGCAGGGTGACGCCGTATTCGCGGGCGGACTCCATCCTGGCGTTCAACGCACGGTCAAGCGTCAACTGTCGCAAATCAATGTCCAGCGCGGCAACCGTTTCACCCGCATTGCAAAGCGCAATGCAGGTGTGAAAGGCTGTGGTTGATTTCCCAACCCCGCCCTTTTCATTGGCAAAAACGATGATGTGCGATTTCTTGATTGGCGTTGGCCGCGTCAAGCGATCATCTACTATGGGATCATAGAGCGGAAATGGGACGACAGGCTCCGGCGGAAGGATGACCCGCGGCACCGTCTTTTGCTTTCTCCAGCGTGACAAGAAGCCCAAAATATTTGCCCTTCATAATCCGCAACGCACAGCCAGGATAGCGACACTGTTCAGACAATCCTACCCGTCGCATCAAAACGACGCGGGCGTGGGTTGATCCAAGCGACAGTCAAGCCAACAGCATGGCCCCTGCAAGGCTTAGCGCAAAAGCCAATATCGTAGCGACAATCACCGGCATGGCAGAACGCCATCCTTGGCCGAGCAGCATCTGCATCGGTGATCGTATCCCTGTCGCCGTCACGGCGAGGAGCAGCAGCGCCTGCGTCGCCACCTTGGCCATCTCGGCAATCTCGGCGGGCAGCGTCAATAGCGAGTTACAAGCGCCCAATGCCAGAAATCCGAGGACAAACCAGGGCACACCTACACGCGCGCGTTGCTGACCTTCTTCTGCGGGAAAAAGCAGCGCGATGATGGCGAGAGCCGGTGCCAGCAACGCCACCCGGGTAAGCTTGACGATCGTCGCCGTTTGGCCCGCCGCATCCGAAAAGGAATAGCCCGCACCCAATGCCTGCGCCACATCATGAATAGACCCGCCGACCAACCACCCTGCCTGACGATCGCTCAACCCGATCACATGAGCGAGTGCGGGGTAGATCGACATTGCGAAGGCGCTCGCCGCCGAGATCGTGACGAGCACAAGCGTCAACTGCGCCTGACTCGAGCGCCTTTCTCCGAGCACACTGGATATCGCCAGAGCAGCGGATGCCCCGCAGATCGCGACTGATCCGCCCGCCAGGACGCCAAATGGCAGCGACAACCCCAACCACCGGGCGACCAGCGCACCAACACTCGTGACGATCGTGACAGTCATCGCAATCCAGGCAAAACTTTCCCACCCCAAGTCTACAATCTGCCACAACGTCACCTGTAACCCGGCAAAAACAATTCCCCAGCGCAGCAGTGTTTTGGACGCAAATCCGAGCCCAGGATGCAACCGTACATCGGCATTGGCAAAGTTGAACGCGAGGCCGATCAGCAGCCCCATCAACATTCGCGGCGCACCGTAATGTTCAGACATCCATGCCGCAGCGAGTGACGCGACAATCGTCATCGCCAGCCCCGGCCAATAATGCTGCCAGCCGCGCGCGAGCGGTGGTGTTGTATCGAGCAGATCGCCGTAGAGCTCTGCTGCCAATGGCATTGGTGCTTGATATTTGGCTGCCAATTGACCCTCCCTTTACGCGCAATTCCCACCCTTGTGTTAGCGTTGTCATATGCCCTATCCATTGCGCAACACAAGGTGGGAGAGTGGCAATGCAGGACCAACCAATGAACACGGCGCCGATGACACGTTCTGCGCTTTCGCTGTTGATCGCGCTGCTTTTCACCGTCACTGCGCTCAACTATCTTGATCGCCAAGTCCTCTCCTTGCTCAAGCCTACACTCGTGGCCGAATTTTCCTGGACAGATACTCAGTTCGCAACTCTGGGCACGGCGTCACAAATCGCGGCCATCGCCGCGCTCTTTTTCGTTGGCTGGTTTGTGGACCGGTTTGGCGTCCGTTTTGCCTTTGCACTTGCGGTGGCGGTTTGGAGCCTTGCGGGGATGGGCCACGCCGCAGCGTCAACGGTTGGCGGGTTCATGATCGCGCGTGTGATCCTGATCTTTGCGGAAACGATCAACACACCGGCTTCGATGAAGGCCGTCGCCCTCTATGTGCCGCTGGAACAACGCTCAATCGCGATTGGCGTCGTCAATACCGCATCCAACATGGGGGCCATTGTGGCGCCCCTGCTCGTGCCGTTGATGGCAGTCAATTTCGGGTGGCATGCGACGTTCATCGTCACCGGCGGGCTCGGATTTGTCTGGATCGCCTTTTGGTTGGGTGGAACCAAGCGCCTGTCGCCCACGCCAAGCGCGGCGGCCTCCATTGCGGCGCAGAGCAAGATCGAATGGGGCGTGATCCTGAGGGATCGCCGGACATGGGCCATTGCCATTGCCAAATTCCTGACCGACGCCGTGTGGTGGTTCCTGTTATTCTGGACGCCTGATCTCTTTTCTAAAGTGTTCAAGCTGAGCCAGGCCGAGATTGGATACCCCACGGCTATTGTCTATGTCATGGCGGCTTTTGGATCACTTTGCAGCGGCTTCCTGTTTCCCAAATTGCTTGCACGCGGTTTCAGCATCAATCGCGCGCGCAAGACGAGCATGTTTCTGTTTGCCTGCCTCATCCTGCCGATCACACTGGCTTTGTTCGTAAGCTCACAGTGGACCGCAGCCCTCTTCATCGGCCTCGCGCTCTTCGCGCATCAGGGGTTTTCAACCAACATCTTCGGCATGGCGACCGACATCATTCCCGCCGCGCGGATTGGCACGGTGATTTCGGTTGGCGCGATCTTTGGCAATTTAGGCGGCGTGCTGACCAATCAATTTACCGGTTATGCGCTTGATCACGGCCTTGGCTATTGGCCGCTCTTCGCGTTTGCATCTGTCGCCTACCTGCTGGCCTTGCTAGCGGTCCACATGTTACTCCCGGTCATTCGCCCAGCGGACGAAGGCGCATAAGAAAGGGCCCCGGTTTACACCGGAGCCCCTTTCCCAATTCACGGCGCGACCCGTGGGGGTTTCACTTGCCGCCGAAATTATACCGGGCGGTGATTCCAAAATAGCGATCCGCATCGCGGGGGATCTGATAGAGTATTGTCCCACCGGGGCCGCCGGTCCCAATCGTTGATGCGTAATGCGTGTTGAA
>JBJOLA010000184.1:0-3270 GCA_046045815.1 Pseudomonadota bacterium | reverse complement strand
TGGAAAGGAGATCGGCAACCGAGGTTGCCTGGCGGGTTTCAAGGGTGCCCAGCTTGATCTCGGTGATAGCTTGACCGACATCCTCTATATAAGTTTCGGTGCCGTTGGCGGTGACAATAATCCCTGAAATTCTCTGATCGGCAATAACGATGCAGTCTACGCAATCGTCGCTTGCCGACGTTTGTGCGATTGCCGGAAGAGGGATAAGCGGCAGCAGCAAAAGCCCCAACTTTGCGCCTCTGCGTCTCTGTGCGAATCCAATTCCATGTTTCGGAGTGCTCCGACGCGGGGTAATTTGTTCGCGCAGAGGCGCGGAGGCGCTGAGAGGGGGCTTGGAATTAAAATTGGTCACGGAATTCTCCTTTGAGTGACAGCCACAACATGCCGTCACGCGAAGGAAACCCCTCGTTCGCCCGCGTCTTCCCGCACGGTCGAAGTACGACTGTGAGCAGGCAGGTCTCCTGACTTCCGGGTCAATGCTTTGCTCCTCCTTCCCAAACCACAACAAAAATGGCCCAGTGGATCAATGGAGCATCGCTCGCCGGTTACAGTTGCGGGAACAGCGCTGGAATTTCACCAGCTTCCCTTTTCATCAGTGTTGCCACTGAACCTGTCACGGGACAGGCGCCTAGGCTTGTTCTTTGTGCCATGCAAGACGCAGCTGCTTGACGTGCCCAGCGCTGGAGTGTTTGGCTCTTTGTCATGCTGAACTTGTTTCAGCATCCATGTTTGGGAGACCAACGTGGATGCAAGCGGAACCATGGACCCTGAAACAAGTTCAGGGTGACGAGGGAGAAGACGATATGCCCGGCGTACTTGACGGCGTTACGATCATTGAAATGGCGGGCATCGGCCCTGCGCCCTTCTGCGGGATGATGCTCGCCGATCACGGTGCGCGCGTTATTCGGGTGGACCGGGCGGGAGCGGCGGACGCGCAGGGCCGAGATGTCCTGAGCCGCAACCGGGAACGGATCGAAGCCGATCTCAAATCTCCTGAAGGCGTGGCGCAGGTGCGCGAACTGGCAAAATCGGCGGACGGGATCATCGAAGGTTTTCGCCCCGGGGTGATGGAACGGCTTGGCCTTGGCCCTGATGTGCTGATGGCCGACAATCCGAAGCTGGTGTTCGGGCGGATGACGGGCTGGGGTCAAACCGGCCCGCTCGCTCACGCCGCCGGGCATGATATCAACTATATCTCGATCACCGGAAACCTGCACGGTTACGGTCGCCCGGATCAGAAACCGACACCGCCCACCAATGCAATCGGGGACTTTGCGGGTGGCGGGATGATGCTCTCGTTCGGAATGGTCGCGGGGATTTTGAACGCACGCGGAACGGGCAAAGGCCAAGTGATTGACTGTGCGATGACGGATGGCGCGTCGGTGATCCACGCGATGCAGTGGGGATTTCGTGGCATGGGGGTGTGGGAGGACACACGCGGCGTCAACATGCTCGATACTGCCGCGCATTTCTATGACACGTACGAGTGTAGTGATGGCCTGTTCATTTCGATCGGATCAATCGAGCCTCAGTTTTACGCGCTCCTCCGTGAGAAGCTCGGCCTGACCGGAGATGCTGCGTTCGATGCGCAAATGGACAAGGCGCAGTGGCCGATCCTCAAGGCGCGCCTCACCGATATCTTCAAATCGCAGCCTCGTGATCATTGGGCAGCGTTAATGGAGGGGACGGACATTTGCTTCGGCCAGATATTATCGATGGCTGATGCGCTCAAACATCCGCACAATGTGGAGCGAGGAACCTTTGTGAAGGTTGGTGGCCTTGATCAGCCCGGCCCTTCACCGCGCTTTCTGGGCACACCCGCGCCGATTCCGGTCGGTCGGAAATAAAAAGGAAATATCCTGTTGTATGACAGGAAAATTCCTGTAGAAGCGTAGTTCGAATCAAAAGGGTGATTCGACTTGAGAAGGAGGTTGAGATGGGAAAGCCAGATTTAGGGGATCGAATTGCGCAGTTGCTGGTCGTACTTGCGGGCCTATTTTCACTCGCTATCGGGCTGTTCATGCTGGTCGACCCGTTTGGCTGGTATCAGGCACTACCGACGGTGAAGTTCACCGGCCCGCCCAATCAGCATTTCATCCGCGATATCGGGCTGGCTTACTTGACCTGTGCTGCGCTGTTGGGGTTTGCCGCCGTCAACATCCGGATGCGCTGGATCGCAGCCTTTGCGGGAAGCCTGTGGCTGGCAATGCACGGCATCCTCCACATTTGGGAGGTGACCAACGGAATTTGTTCAACCAGTGCGTTTCTAATGGACGCGCCAGCCGTAATAGCGCCGCCCCTGCTGGTGTTGATCGCGATTGGGATTTTGTTCGTACGGCAGAGGATGTCTCCAGCGGGCGCGGTAGAGCAGATATAGAGGTTTGACCCGTTGTTGCCCGAGTGGTAGAACGAGAAGTCGAGGAGGTACCATCATGGGTGTCCAGATGAATATCAAGAGCGCGGAAGCCAGAGCGCTTGCTGAAAAGATCGCCAAGGCAAAGGGTGTGAGCCTGACGGAGGCTATCGTGGAATCGCTCCGTGACAGCGAACGGGCTTTGGCCAAGGAAGATAAAAAGGCTTGGATGGCTGAGTTTCTGGCCGAGTCTCGGCGGCTTAACGCGGGGCGAGTGCACGAAAAGGATCCTACAGCATTTCTCTACGATGAAATGGGATTGCCTAAGTGATTGTGGATTCATCGGCTCTCATCGCGATCATCAGCGACGAGGACGATGGACCAGAATTGGCTGCGGCTCTTCAAGCCGCGAGCGGTGCGATATTGCTCTCAGCTGCCAATTATCTTGAAGCGGGCATCGTGATAGACGACGTTCGCTATAGCGGTCAGGCGCACCGTCTTGACGCGTTGATCTTCGAGTTGGACATCGAAATTGCCCCTGTGACGCCCGCCCAAGCCAAGATCGCCCGTCAGGCCTACCGCGATTTCGGCCGGGGTAGCGGCCATCCTGCCAAGCTCAATTTCGGCGATTGCTTTGCTTACGCCCTAGCAATCGATCGCAACGAACCCTTGCTCTTCAAGGGAGACGATTTCACCCAAACCGGGGTCAGGACTGCCTGACCCGCAAAGGAATTTTCATGCGTCGTGCTGCTATCATTTCTCCACTCCGTACCCCTGTTGGCAAGTTCATGGGGGGGCTTTCTGGCATTCAGGCGGGTGATCTAGGGGCGGTGATCCTCAAAGGCCTGATCGAGCGGACCAAGATTGATCCCGCGCGGATTGACGAGGTTATCTTTGCCCAAGGCTATGGAAACGGA
>JBJOLA010000167.1:0-3093 GCA_046045815.1 Pseudomonadota bacterium | reverse complement strand
AATTGAATATGCAACCTCCGTGCCGCACGCAATATATCGTCTTGTTTAGGGATATGAGGCAATCCTGCGGACAGGCCTTTCATCATCCCTTCGTGAACTCGTTCTTCCGCGGCGATCAGTTCTAAGGCAATCCGGGCTACGGAATTATCGTGACAGTTTGAAGCGAGTCCGTCGAACGCCAGAGCGGCGGCCTCTTCGCCGCAGCCCAACAAAGGAACCAAGCGCGCCAAAGCGAGTGCATAATCGTCAGCCAATGTTATTGTCGGCAATGTAGCGTCATGCAATTCTTGCTGAGTGTCGGTGAAAAAACACCATCTTTTCATGAACCAACCCCGATTATTGCCCGCCAGACAGAAGGCGGGCATGTCCCCACCCGTTGCGATCAATTCCCTGCCTATGCGGTGGGAGTTCGGTCGGTTTCCCGTCTGGGTTACAAGGGGAACCACTTTTCTGATCCCGCAATGAAATCATATGCTGGTTGTAACGCAATCCGCAAAGATGACGAACGATTGGCTGAGTGCCCAAGCAATCTTGCGGCCGCACTCTCGGAGAGATTGACATGTTCAAATCCTTATTTCTAACTCCACTGGCCCTATTGGCGTTCCCCGCTCTTGCAGCAGACAAGATGATGGCCGACGATCCTGCAATGATGGCAGGCGACCATATGGCAGTGAAGCCGATGTCAGCGTCTGAAAAACGCGCAGCGGACCGCTGCCATAAAATGACAGCTGCCAAGGCCGCCAAAAAAGCGACATGCATGAAAATGATGAAAACGATGAACCCTGCTATGGAAAAGCCGATGGATCACGCGATGTGAAATATGGGCTTTGCCGCGCGTGCGGTTCTACCGCCCCCAGTGGAATTCACGCGTTGCATTGCCCAAATGATCGTAAGGACAGAAATTGATCAGACTTGACGCGATCATGCAGGTAAATCTCTCTTGGAGTGAACATCCTTGATTGTCGACAACGACACCTTATCGCGCCTCGCAGGAATGGCGCAGTTGGGCGATAAGCAGGCCTATGCCACCTTGTTGGCATCCTCGCAATCGTGGCTGAAGCGCTTCTTTGGACGTCGAATTGCGCCCCATCATCTCGATGATTTGGTGCAAGACACGCTGTTGTCAATACACCGCAAGCTGGCGAGTTATGACCCGGCTCGGCCCTTCCTGCCTTGGCTTGCGGCAATCGCACGATATCGCTGGATTGATCACTTGCGTAAAATTTACCGTGCCGATGAAGTGGAATTTGAAGAAGATGTTACGGCGACGAATGATGAACCCGCGATCGCGGCACGGATCAGCATTGAGCGTCTGCTGTCCTTCTTACCAGCCAGTCAGGCCAAAGCCATCAATCTTGTAAAGATTGACGGCCTGTCCATTGTTGAAGCGTCACTCGTCTGCGGACAGAGTGAATCGCTCGTGAAAGTCAACATACACCGGGGTCTAAAACGTCTCACCGCCCTGATTGAGAAAGCGTAATTATGAACACTCCCC
Source organism: Pseudomonadota bacterium (assembly GCA_046045815.1). Lineage (GTDB taxonomy): Bacteria > Pseudomonadota > Alphaproteobacteria > Sphingomonadales > Sphingomonadaceae > Aquisediminimonas. The sequence goes on along the minus strand of JBJOLA010000167.1, from coordinate 1,598 downwards.
TTCCAAATAGCCTGATTTCGGATCTGGTTGCAGATTTGAAGCCTATGCGTCGGTTGAGCCTGCCGACAGGGCTGACAATTTTCTTCGTGACCACGATATTCACTGTATTGATCGCCGTCAGCACGATGGGCATGCGCTTCGATATTTTGACGGGGCATTTTGATCCGATGTTCATGCTGTCATCCGGGCTATTTCTAATCTTGGCATTGGCATCGTCATTCACCGTGATTGAGATGAGCCGTCCCTACGTCGGGGGCCACCGCGATGGCTGGATTTGGGCGGTTGCAATGGCAGGTTTGCTGCCGATCTCTGCACTCATCATTAGTATGTCGGCCTATTGGCAGGAAAAAGACCTGAAAATCGATCTGAGCGGCGCAAAGTGTATGGGATTGGGCATTGCGTTCGGCGTGATTACAGGTGGCGCGCTTATCCTTTGGTTGCGGCGCGGCGCACCCACCTCTCCCGAACGTGCCGGATTACTCACCGGAGTTGCGGCGGGAAGTACTGGTATCTTTGCTGAGACGCTCCATTGTCCAATCAATGACATCGTCCATATCGGCCTTTGGCACGGTCTTGCTGTGATCATCAGCGCCGGTCTTGGCCGCATGCTCGTCCCGAAACTATGCCGCTGGTAGCGATTTGCCAATGATGGACTTGGGCCTGGACTCGAAGTCAGACTTGGACGCGCTTTCCAATTATGCTCGGAAATCGGAATGACTGAAGACGTCGTTCAGTGCCCGAACCTCTTTTCGCCATTGACCAAAGATGATGAGAAAAGAGGCGATCTAAAGCCAACGACTTACAAGTCACCGATGTAATGGTCGGGATGACCGAGAGGATCAGTGAGAGCCCGTTGCCGTCGCCGTGGGGCCATGCGGCTCCAACTTTGGTCCAGAAACTGTCGTCACCTTTGTTAGTGACGTGCCAAGCTTGGAAGGCGGGCGTTTTGGGTTCGGTGGTGGTTGCGGTTGAAGTGCGTGCCATAATGAAGTTCCTTTCGTTCCGGTTCGGCTCGTTGCCACCCTCCGAAAGACTGCACGTAACAGGGCGGGAACGCAGGGAACTGGCGCGGGCCGGACATTGACGCGCGACCGCGTGCGGTCAGGAAAGGGTGATGAAAACGAGTTAGGCCGGAACGGGAGACCTGATAGCTATGCTCAGCCTCAAACTGCTGCCGAAACAAACGGGCTGGGCCGATATGATTGCTTGAGCGGCAGCAATATCTGAAATCGCGGCTCAAACTTGGGATAGTGGGTATAGATCAGCTCAATGAGCGCAGGCCCGTCGATCAGCCGCAAATTGGGTTTTGTCCGCTCGAATGTCCGGGCGTCGGCGGAAAAGCTGCCCAAAGTCACGAAAAGCCCATGCTCGCCGCGCTCGATTGCCCCGTGCAATTGCTGCACTTCCGGTCGCCCGATTGTGGACAGGATTTGCTTGCATTGAACCTTGATGATCGGCGGTTCAAATCCGAGCTCGTCTCGGTGAGCAATGATGTCCACGCCGCCATCGCCTGACGCCTGCGTTACTCGTGCAAAATAGCCCATGCAGGTAAGCAAGTGTGCGACGAATTCTTCAAACTGATACGGCGTCTGCGATGT
>JBJOLA010000119.1:0-5272 GCA_046045815.1 Pseudomonadota bacterium | reverse complement strand
GCCAGTGCTGCCAGTCGTTTGAGCGGGCGAAAAATCTGATCAATTCGCCAGTGCAACTTGGGCGACCAATTTGGCAATTGTGGGGCGGCAGGAACCACAATTGGTGCCCGCATTTAAGGCGGCGCCAACTGCATCAACGCTGTGCAGGCTCTCACGCGCGATTGCCGCAATGATCGTCTTGAGGCCGACGTCAAAGCAGGCGCAGATGATGGGCCCGCGATCTGGCAATGGCGTGGTCGAACGCCCTGCCAGCAATTCCATCGTGGAGGCATCGGGCACGCTCAGCTGGCGGATCAGCCAGTCGCGGCTTGGCAAGCTTTTGTCGCGCGTGATGAACAGTGCAGCTTCGATCTTTCCCTCTGCCATCGCGACGGCCCGGATCACGCCTTTCCGGGGATCGCGCACTTCGGCATGCTGCCCAGGCGGCAGGAGCGACAGCATCGCGTCTGGCGAACCCTTTCCGGCAAGTTCGACGAGCCAGCCCGAGGTCGTCTTGACCTTGATCCAATAGGCGCAATCGGGAAGGGTCTCCAGATCACGGGCAACTAGGAAGCCGTTCCAGTCTGGCTCGAAGGACTTGATCATTGCGGGGCTATTTTTGAAACCGGGCTGACCACTGATGGGATCGCGGTCTTGGCCAGGCAGAAGCCCAGTTCGGCCGCCGCCGCTCGTCTGATCGCTCCAGTGGATCGGCACAAACATTTCCTGTCGCCGCTGATTGTCGCTACTTTCGACGCGGAAAATCGCCTTGCCAGACGCGGTGGTGACCTCTGCCAACCCGCCATCTTCCAATCCAAAGCGCCTGACGGTGTCAGGATGCACCTCGACCAAAGGCTCACGCCGATGTTGGGAGAGTTTGGGGGAGAGCCCTGTGCGCGTCATCGTATGCCACTGATCGCGGTAACGCCCGGTGTTGAGGCGCAAGGGATAAGCGCGAGACTGATCTGATCGCGGTAAAAATGTGACGGGCACAAGCCGAGCCTTGCCATCCGCTGTTGGGAATGCGCGCTGTGCAAAGGGTGACGACCCACCCCATTGGAAGGGCGTGAGCGCGTCATACTCAGCGTCAGAAATCGCTGACTTGTCAGAAATATCGAGCAGCCGAGCGCCCCCGTTTTCGAACCCGGTTTGCGCCGCAAATTCGCGAAAGATGCTGGCGGCGCTCGGATATGCGAACGACGCGCCCCAACCCATCCGCTTGCCGACTTCGGCCAGCGCCCACCAATCGGGCTTCGCATCCGCCGGGGCCTCCAGAAACCCCCGTTGGCGAGAGATGCATCGCTCACTGTTGGTTACCGTCCCATCTTTCTCTCCCCAACCAAGCGCAGGCAATTTTACTTGTGCATAGCGGCCCGTGTCTGTGGTTGCGATACAATCTGAAACCACAACGAACGGACAATTGGCCAGCGCAATCCGTGCCATGTTCGCATCGGGCATCGATACGGCGGGGTTGGTCGCCATGATCCAGACCGCCTTGATCTTGCCCGCCGCCATCGCGTCAAACATGTCCACCGCCTTGAGGCCCGGCCCTGGGCAAATGGTCGGTGACTGCCAGAAACGTTGCGCTGTCTCCCGCTCCGCTTGGCTGAACCCCATATGCACGGCGAGCATTGAAGCAAGCCCGCCCACTTCCCGACCGCCCATCGCATTTGGTTGGCCAGTGATGCTGAACGGCCCCGTTCCCACTGTGCCGATGCGTCCCGTTGCCAAGTGCAGGTTGATGATGGCGTTGGCCTTATCCGTGCCGCACGTCGACTGGTTCACGCCTTGGCTGAAGAGCGTTACGGTCTTGGGGTAAGCGATAAAAAGGCCGTAAAACCGTTCGAGATCGGCTTCGGAAATATCACACAGCGCCGCGACATCGGCTTCCGGCATGCCGTCCCAAAAACCCGGAGGGGTGTTCACATGGTTCGCCAGATAGGAGCCCCGTAGCAGCCAGCGTGCCTTCATCTCACGGAGCAATCCGTTGAAAAGCGCAACGTCAGTGTCCGGCGCGATGGCGAGATGAAGGTCCGCACGTTCGGCGGTTTCAGTTCTGCGCGGGTCTATCACGATGAGCTTGGCCCCGCGTTTGACACGCGCTTCTTCAATCCGTTGCCAGACGACGGGGTGGCACCACGCGGTATTGGAGCCAACCAGGATAATCAGGTCAGCCTCATCCAGATCGCTATAACTGCACGGCACGACATCCTCGCCAAAAGCACGAACATGTGCCGCCACGGCGCTCGCCATGCAGAGGCGGCTATTTGTGTCGATATTGCCGCTACCAATGAAGCCCTTCATCAACTTATTGGCGACGTAGTAATCCTCGGTGAGCAGCTGGCCCGAGACATAGAAGGCCACGCTATCCGGCCCATGTTCGGCGATGGTCGCCTTGAACGTGTCGGCAACGGTTTGAAGCGCGGTATCCCAATCTGTGCGTTGGCCATTGATCTCCGGGTGGAGCAGCCGCCCCTCCAGCCCGATCGTCTCACCAAGATGGGTGCCCTTGGAGCAAAGCTTCCCTAAATTGGCGGGGTGATCAGGGTCACCTGCGATGATTGCGGTGCGTTCACCTGTTGGGGTTGCGATAATTCCGCAGCCGACGCCGCAATAAGCGCAGGTCGTTTTAGTGGAGGTGGACAAGAGAAATCCGCTCATCCTGAGGAGAGAGAGGTTTTCACGCGACAACCCCCGCCAGCGCTTCCGCTCGCCCGATGAGGATGCGTCCGCCATCAATCTTGACAGGGATGACCGGCACACAGCCCTCATCTTCGCCCAGCGCCTTGCCCGTGATAAGCGAGATGCGCCAATTGTGGAGCGGGCATGTTACCGTCGTATCATGGACGATTCCTTGGGACAGCGGCCCTTGCTTGTGCGGGCATTTATTGACGAGCGCATAAACATCACCGTTTGCCGTGTGGAAGATTGCAATCTCCTCTCCGCCGCGCACCGGAAGCGTGCGAGCCCCAAGCGCGGGGAGTTGATCGACCGGGCCGATATCGAGCCATTCTCCATGAATGCTCACGCTGCCACCATCGGGCGAATCTCGGCAAGATGCTGGTGCAGTTTATAGTCCTCGCCCGCTGCACGCTTCTCCCAAGGATCATCTTGCATAAAACTCTGCGAATAGAGGAACCGCGCCCGAAGCGCCTCGCGCCCTGCATCATCTTCCACAATCCGGCCTTTGATATAGTCCATCCCGACGCGTTCCACCCACGGTGCGGTGCGATCCAGATAGCGCGCTTCTTCACGGTAGAGTTGGATGAATGCGGCGCAAAAATCGAGCGCTTGTTGCTCGGTTTCAACCTTGCAGAGTGCGTCTGTACCGCGCAGGTGAATACCACCGTTGCCGCCCACCGACAGCTCATAGCCGCTGTCCACACAGATGATCCCGAAGTCCTTGATCGTCGCTTCGGCACAGTTACGTGGGCAGCCTGAGACCGCGATCTTGAACTTGTGCGGCATGAATGACCCCCACGTCATCTGCTCGGTCTTGATACCCAGGCCAGTGGAATCCTGGGTGCCGAACCGGCACCATTCGGAACCGACACAGGTTTTCACGGTACGCAGCGCTTTGGCATAAGCATGGCCACTGACCATCCCCGCAGCGTTCAGATCAGCCCAGACGCCGGGCAAATCCTCCTTCTTGATCCCGAAAATATCGAGCCGCTGGCCACCCGTGACCTTGATCAGCCGCGCACCAAACTTCTCCGAAACATCGGCAATTGCGCGAAGTTCCTTTGCATTGGTCACCCCGCCCCACATCCGGGGCACCACGGAATAAGTACCATCCTTCTGGATGTTGGCGTGCATCCGTTCATTGACAAAGCGGCTTTGGTTATCGTCCACAAATTCACCGGGCCAAGCGCAGAGCAGATAGTAATTGAGCGCGGGGCGGCACGACGCGCAGCCATCGGGCGTGCTCCAATGCTGTTCCTGCATGACTTCGGGGATGGCCTTGAGTTTTTTCTCGACGATGGCCTTGCGCACATCTTCATGCGTGAAGCTGGTGCATTTGCACATCGGCTTTTCGTCACGCTCACCAGCATAATCATCGCCGAGGGACAGCGTGAGCAGGTTTTCAACCAAGCCCGTGCATGAGCCGCAACTGGCAGACGCCTTGCAGGACGCACGCACGGCATCGAGACTGCCCGCGCCACCGGCGATACACGCCATGACTTGGCCTTTGGAAACGCCGTTGCAGCCGCAGATTTCCGACGTATCGGAGAGCGCTGCAACGGCATCAAGCGGGTTTAGCGACGCGCCTCCTCCCGAGGCAAAGGCTTGACCGAAAATGAGTGCATCGCGGATTTCGGAAACGTCCTCGCCGCGCTTCAACAGATCGAAATACCAGTTGCCATCACCCGTATCGCCGTAAAGAACCGCGCCCACCAGCCGATCATCCTTTACGATCACACGCTTGTAAACGCCGCGCGAAGCATCACGCATGACAATATCTTCGCAACCTTCACCGCCAGCAAAATCACCAGCAGAAAAGAGGTCAATCCCCGAAACCTTGAGTTTGGTTGATGTCACTGAGCCAGTGTAGCCACTAGGCTGCGCAACCAGCCCGTCTGCAAGTGATCGACACATTTCCCAAATCGGCGCGACGAGTCCGTAAACCGCGCCGCCATGTTCAACACATTCGCCCACGGCGAGGATGTTCGCGTCCGATGTAACGAGGTGATCATCGACGTGAATGCCGCGACCAATGGCCAAGCCAGCATCGCGCGCGAGCTTCACATTGGGGCGGATACCCACTGCCATCACGACAATGCTTGCAGGAATATCCCGGCCATCCTTGAGGCGGACGCCTTGCACCTTACCTTGCCCATAAATCTCGGCCGTATCGGCCCCCGTCAGGATTGTCTGGCCGCGAGTTTCGAGCTCGGTCTTGAGCAGCCAGCCCGCCGCTTCATCCAGCTGTCGTTCCATAAGGGTGGGCATCAGGTGGATCACCGTGACCTTCATGCCCCGCAGACTGAGGCCGTGTGCTGCCTCCAATCCGAGGAGGCCGCCCCCGATGACAACCGCTTCGCCACCACCTGACGCCGCGCGCAGCATCGTGCCGACGTCATCCATATCACGGAATGTGACGACGCCTTGAAGATCATGTCCCGGCACTGGAATGATGAACGGATCCGAACCCGTCGCCAGGATCAGCCTGTCGTAACTCTCGGTCCGCCCCGACCGCGCGGTGACCGTCTGTATCTTCCTGTCAATCGCGGCGACCGCATCGCCGGTAACAAGATCAATGTCATTATCCGTATACCAGGCATGATCATTGATC